>JALSGU010000352.1 GCA_026982575.1 Paracoccaceae bacterium
ATCCTCAGCCCAGTTTTTGTTCAAAACCACGGCAAACGCATACCAGAGCGCAAAAATAATCGTCACAACCGTTACGATCGGCAAGACATTATGGGCGAACCTATTCATTATGCCCCGCCCGCAAACCCTCGCGCACCCGATGTGCGATTTCCAGAAATTCGGGGCTTTCGCGGATGTCCAATGGCCGTTCGCGCGGCAGAGTGCTTTCAATCACCTCGGTGACACGGCCCGGGCGCGGTGACATGATGACAATTTTGGTTGAAAGATAAACCGCCTCTGGGATGGAATGGGTAACAAAGGCAATGGTTTTATTGGTGGCGGCCCAAAGTTCAAGCAATTGCTCATTCAAATGATCGCGGACAATTTCATCCAGTGCCCCGAACGGTTCATCCATCAGCAATATATCCGCATCAAATGACAGCGCGCGGGCAATGCTGGCGCGTTGCTGCATGCCGCCGGATAATTGCCACGGATATTTGTTTTCAAACCCGTCCAGATGCACCAGCTCCAACACCTTTTTTACCCGCTCGGCCTGTTCGGCTTTGGGGATGCCCATAATTTGCAAAGGCAGGCGGATATTACCGGCAATCGTGCGCCAAGGATAAAGCCCCGCAGCCTGAAAAACATACCCGTAAGCCCGGTTTTTGCGGGCCTGATCAGGGGTCATGCCATTTACCGTAACCGTGCCGCCTGTGGGTTGCTCCAAATCGGCCAGCACCCGCAGAAACGTGGTTTTGCCACAGCCCGAAGGCCCGATAAAGCTGACAAAATCGCCTTTGTTGATCGTTAAGCTAACGTCCTTTAAGGCATGCACCGGGCCGTCATTGGTTTGAAAAGTCAGGCTAAGGTTTTGCGCCTTGATTATAACATCGGATGACACGCTAAACCCCGCTTGCCGGAATGCCGGAGCGTTCAACAGGGCGCGGTGCGGTTAGTTCTTTCCAGGTGCTGAGCGCTTTGTTCACTGTCGGGTTTGGTTCCCGGGCGACAAATTCACCATGGCCTTCACGGGTTTTGATCTCGCCGTCCATCACCGCCACTTGTCCACGGGTAAGGGTATAGCGCGGCAGGCCTTTTACCTGTTTGCCCTCGAACACGTTGTAATCAATGTTGGATTGCTGGCTCTCGGCCGCAATGGTTTTTTCCTTGTCAGGATCCCAAACCACAATATCCGCATCGGCGCCAACCAGAATCGCGCCCTTTTTCGGGTAACAATTCAGGATTTTGGCAATATTGGTAGAGGTCACGGCAACAAACTCGTTCATCGTTAAACGACCCGTTGCCACCCCATGGGTCCAGAGCATCGGCATCCGGTCTTCCAACCCGCCGGTGCCGTTGGGGATTTTGGAAAAATCGCCAATACCGGATCGTTTTTGCTCGGTGGTAAAGGCGCAATGATCAGTGGCCACAACCGAAAGCGACCCGCTTTGCAGCCCCGCCCACAGGCTATCCTGGTGCATTTTGTTACGGAATGGCGGCGACATAACGCGCCGCGCCGCATGGTCCCAATCCTTGTTGAAATATTCACTTTCGTCCAGCGTCAGGTGCTGGATCAGCGGTTCGCCCCACACCCGCTTGCCCTGCATGCGGGCGCGCCGGATGGCCTCATGGGCCTCTTCGCAACTGGTATGCACCACATAAAGCGGCACGCCGGCCATATCGGCAATCATGATGGCGCGGTTGGTGGCCTCGCCCTCAACCTGCGGTGGGCGCGAATAGGCATGGGCCTCGGGGCCGGTATTGCCCTCGGCCAGCAGTTTTGCGGTCAATTCCGCCACCACATCACCGTTTTCGGCATGCACCAGCGCCGTGCCGCCCAGTTCGGCCAAGCGGCCAAAGCTGGCGAACAGCTCGTCATCATTAACCATCAGCGCGCCCTTATAGGCCAGAAAATGCTTGAAGGTGTTGATGCCGCGATCCATTACTTTTTGCATATCGTCAAACACCTGTTCGCCCCACCAAGTAACAGCCATGTGAAACGAGTAATCACAATTGGCGCGGGTCGATTTATTATCCCAGCGTTTGAGCGCATCCAGCAGGCTTTCGCCCTGATTGGGCAGGGCAAAATCCACCACCATCGTGGTGCCGCCCGCCAGCGCGGCGCGGGTGCCGCTTTCGAAATCATCGCTGGAATACGTGCCCATAAACGGCATTTCCAGATGGGTGTGGGGGTCTATGCCGCCCGGCATAATATAACAGCCCGTGGCGTCCAAAACCTCGTCGCCTGTCAGATTCGGGCCGATCTCGGTGATCCTGCCGCCTTCGATTTTCACATCCGCCGTGTAGGTCAGGTCGGCAGTGACGATGGTGCCGTTCTTGATGATTGTGGTCATTCCTTCTCTCCCTGTTTTCCACACTCACCTTTGCGGGAGTCGTGATTTTGGTTTCGATTGGGTCGCGCGTTAAAGTGAATAGGAACCTCAAATGAAATTCTATTGGTATGCTCTGTACTGCCACCGACCTTTACGTCCCCCAAAGAAAAAACGGATATTCCACCACCAGCGTCTTTGCTGACTGTTACAGCGACTTCAAAGGAAACGGTTTGATGTTCCTCTACAATTTCATCATCTACACGACCTGGTGCAATAGAGTGGACAGCCTCCCTTTGAGCTCCCTCAATACCACTCGATATTAGGATAAGGGTCTCTTTAACAAATTCATCAAGCTTCATAATAATACCTCATTCAACAATCCCTGCCGTTTCGACAACCGCATGAAACAACACATTTGCCCCCGCTGCGGCCCATTCTTGCGAAATTTCTTCGGCCTCGTTATGCGATAACCCGTCCACACAAGGGCACATTACCATGGCCGTTGGCGTTGTGCGGTTGATCCAGCAGGCGTCATGCCCTGCGCCAGATATAAGATTTCGATGCGAATAGCCCAGCCGTTCGGCTGCATTGCGCACTGCTGACACGCAGGTTTCGTCAAAGGTCACCGGATCAAAGCCGCCGACTTTTTCAAACGCCACGCCCAGCCCCATGGCACCGGCGATTTGGGAGGCGCCTTCGCGGAATGTATTTTCCATGGCTTTGATCACCGCAATATCGGGTGATCTGAAATCAACCGTAAACACCACCTTGCCCGGAATGACATTGCGCGAATTGGGAAACACATCGATATGCCCCGCCGCGCCGACTGCATCGGGTTTATGTGACCATGCGATCTGGTCCACCAGTTCCAGCATTCGCGCCATGCCAAGGCCGGCGTTTTTGCGCATCGGCATCGGGGTTGATCCGGTGTGGCTGTCTTTTCCCGTCACCGTCACTTGGGTCCATGACAATCCCTGCCCATGGGTGACCACGCCGATTTCCTTATCCTCGGCCTCCAGTATTGGCCCTTGTTCGATGTGCAGCTCAAAAAACGCATGCATTTTGCGCGCGCCGACCTCCTCATTGCCCTGCCAGCCGATGCGTTTTAGCTCATCGCCGAATTTCAGCCCTTCTGCGTCTTCAATTTCATACGCCCATTCCTGGGTGTGCATTCCGGCAAACACGCCACTGGCCAGCATGGCGGGGGCGTATCGCGTGCCTTCCTCATTGGTCCAGTTGGTGGCAACAATAGGATGTTTGGTTTTGATTCCCAGATCATTCAACGACCGGATGATTTCCAAGCCGCCAAGCACCCCCAGAACCCCGTCATATTTACCGCCCGTTGGCTGGGTATCCAGATGTGATCCGACATAAACCGGCAGCGCATCCGGGTCTGTGCCCTCGCGCCGCGCAAACATATTGCCCATTTGATCAACGCCCATGGTGCAGCCGGCATCAACGCACCATTTTTGAAACAGGTGCCGCCCTTCGCTGTCTTCATCCGTCAGGGTCTGGCGGTTATTGCCCCCCGCAATACCGGGGCCGATCTTGGCCATTTCCATCAATGTATCCCACAGACGGTCACTGTCGATTTTCATATTGTCGCTTGGGCTGGCCATGGTGTTTTCCTTAATCAAGATTTTGCAAAACTGTGGCAAGCTTGCCAAACAGTTCATCAATATGGGTTTTGGTGATGATCAATGGCGGGCTAAGCGCAATGATATCGCCGGTGGTTCTGATCAATAAACCCGCATCATAGGCATCAAGAAATGCCTGAAACGCCCGTTTGGTGGGTTTGCCCACAATCGGTTCCAGCTCTATCGCGCCGATCAGGCCTTCGTTGCGAATATCGATCACATGGGGCAACCCGCGCAGGCTGTGAATGGCATCTTCCCAATACCCCGCCAGATCACGGGCGTTTTCAAACAGCCCGTCTTCCTTATAGGTTTCCAAAGTCGCGAGGCCAGCAGCACAGGCCATCGGATTACCCGAATAGGTATAGCCGTGGAACAGCTCTATTAACCCTTCGTCGCCTTGCATAAATGCATCGTGGATATCACCGCTGGCAATCACCGCGCCCATCGGAATAACGCCGTTTGTCAGGCCTTTGGCTGTGGTCATCATATCGGGGGTCACACCGTAATGGGTGGCACCAAATGCTGATCCAAGCCGCCCGAAACCGGTGATTACCTCGTCAAAAATCAGCAAAATACCGTGTTTTTTGGTGATGCTGCGGATGCGTTCAAGGTAACCTTTGGGCGGCAGCAACACCCCCGTAGACCCCGCCATAGGTTCAATAATTACCGCAGCGATATTGCTGGCATCGCCAAGCGCCACAATGCGTTCCAGTTCATCGGCGATTTCAGCGCCATGTTCGGGCTGGCCGCGCGTGAAAACATTTTCAGGGATATGGGTGTGGGGCATGTGATCAACACCAGTTAACAGGTTGCCAAATGCCTTGCGGTTAGGGCCAATGCCGCCAACAGATATGCCGCCAAAATTAACCCCGTGATAGCCCCGTTCGCGGCCAATCAGGCGGGTGCGGGTACCCTCGCCGCGCGCTCGGTGATAGGCAATGGCGATTTTTAGCGCGGTTTCCACCGCCTCGGAACCGGAATTGGTGTAAAACACATGGTCCATGCCGTTTGGCGCCATATCAACCAGCTTGTTGGCCAGCTCAAACGCTTTGGGGTGGCCCATCTGGAATGCGGGGGCGTAATCAAGCTCAGACGTTTGTTTGGCGATTGCCTTTACAATGCGCGGCTGGTTATGGCCGGCATTACAACACCAAAGCCCCGCTGTGCCATCCAGCACTTTGCGCCCGTCGCTGGTGGTGTAATACATGCCATCGGCTGCCACAAACATGCGCGGATTTTGCTTGAACTGACGGTTGGCCGTAAACGGCATCCAGAAGGCGCGCAGATCATTCGGGATTGTGTTGTTTGGGTCAGCCATATCTATCCTCATAAAAAATAATTTGACTAATTGGTCAGTTTTGAGGCTATCATGGCAAAATTACTAGTCAACAGATAGTTAAGACTTTAGGGTTGCCAAACGCCATTATTTCGGGCCGGAGAAAATATGAACCAGCAGATTGCCAAAACCGCCAATTCCGGCAGAGCGCCGAATGGCAAAAAGATCACCCGTATCCAGAAAGAAAAAACCAGCCAGATTCTGGATGCAGCATTGGAGGTTTTTTCAAAATTCGGCTATCGCGGTGCCACGCTGGACCAGATATCCGATCAGGCGGGGTTATCAAAACCCAATCTGCTATATTATTTCAGCAGCAAAGAAGCCCTGCACAAGGAATTGCTGGACCAGCTTATGGTCAAATGGCTGGAACCATTGGAAGAAATGTCGGATCAGGGCGACCCTATCGAAGAAATCTGTGACTATATGTGCCGAAAGCTGGAACTGGCACAGGATTTCCCCCGCGAAAGCCGGCTTTTTGCCAATGAAATCATTCAGGGTGCGCCGCGTATTTCAACCCGCCTAAGCGGGCCGCTAAAAGATCTGGTTGATGAAAAAGCCGCGCTGATCGCCCGCTGGTCACGGGCCGGAAAAATTGCACGGGTTGACCCCTATCATCTGATCTTTTCGATCTGGTCCACCACGCAGCATTACGCGGATTTTGACGTGCAGCTTGGTGCGGTGCTGGATGAAAACTATGCCAGCCGGTTTGAGGACGCAGCCAAGTTTCTTGGCACTTTGTTTCGCAATGGCCTAAAGCCCTGATCATTCGCGCAACAACAGATATAGCGCAAAACCAATCAAACCAACGCCCATAAAAACAGGCATATCAGGCCAGCCAAGGCCCAGAACCCCCTGCCACACAATCACAAATGCCGGCACCAGATAGGTATATGCCATGGCCTTGGCGCTGGGCAATCGCAGGGTGGAATATTGCAACAGAAAAAACGTGGCTGCACTGGCAAATACCACCAGATAGGCCAACACAAGCCACAGAATTAACGGCAGGGACAGCCAGTCGGTTTTGATGATTTCAGGCGCGGAATATATTGCCAAAATCACAAATCCCGCCACCAAAACCCCGAAGGTAAACACCAGCGGTGCCTCGCCCCTGTTCAGTTTTCGGGATAGCGGCGTATAGATGGCATGGCTGATACAGCCCAGAAAAAACAGGCTTTCGCCATAACCGATATCAAAATCCAGAAACGCTGAAAAATCAGCCCTGAAAATCACCCAGAGCGCGCCAATACCGCCAATCACCAGCGCCGCCCCCATGCGTTTGGTGGTGATCTGGCGCATCAATATCCAGCCAAAACCGGCAGACATAATCGGCGTAAGCGTAAACACCGCGCTGGTTGCCAAAGGATCAGCGGTTTTCAACCCCATGAACATCAGCACAAAATAGCTGGCAAACAACCCGCCCAGCACAAAATACCGCCACGGCGCGTAAAAATCACGGCGCTTAATGCCCGGGCCAATGGCCACCAGCGCGCCAATCAGCACCCCCGCCAGCAAAAACCGCAAGGCCATCAGCGCGCCTGGATCCACCAGCCGTGCGGCGTAACCGCCCAGCGCAAACGACCCCGACACAAAAACCGCAAAAAACAGCATGGCCAGATGGCCCTGCATATGTGCGGTTTTTGGCACCCCTAAATTCGGCTCGGGTTGTTGGGGTGGGTTTGCCAATTGGCATATTCTGCCGGCACTTTTTCACCGGTGCGTTCATCCAGCGCGCCAGCGGGCAATGGCTCCATCGAGATACAATTTTCAACAGGGCAGACCAGCACACATAAATTACAGGCCACGCATTCATCATTTTGCACCTCGAACACACGATCATCCGACATGGTGATGGCTTGGTGCGAGGTATCCTCGCAGGCCGCAAAACACCGGCCGCAATTGATGCACAGGTCCTGGTCTATTTTGGCTTTGGCAATGTAATTCAGGTTCAGGTCTTGCCAGTCTTTGCAATTGGGCACAGCGCGGCCAACGATGCTTTCAATGCCGGTATGGCCCTGTTCATCCATCCATTCGGACAGGCCAGATTTCATTTCCTCGACCACTTTGAACCCATAGGTCATGGCCGCGGTGCAAACCTGCACATTGCCCGCCCCCAGCGCAATAAATTCGGCCGCATCGCGCCATGTGGTAATGCCGCCAATGCCGGAAATCGGCAGGTTTGCGGTTTCGGCATTACGGGCAATTTCGGCCACCATATTCAGCGCAATCGGTTTTACGGCGGGGCCGCAATAGCCCCCATGCGCGCCTTTGCCGTCAATGGTCGGTTCGGGGGCAAACAGGTTCAGATCAACCGAAGTGATTGAATTTATGGTGTTAATCAGGCTGACGGCATCCGCGCCGCCTTTCATTGCTGCGGCGGCAGGAATTCTAATGTCGGTGATATTCGGCGTTAGCTTTACGATCACCGGCATGTTGGTATTTTGTTTGCACCAACGGGTGACCATTTCGATATATTCGGGCACCTGCCCCACGGCTGATCCCATGCCGCGCTCGGCCATGCCATGGGGGCAGCCGAAATTCAGCTCTATGCCATCAGCGCCGGTTTCTTCAACCACCGGCAAAATGGTTTTCCATGCGTTTTCTTCACAAGGCACCATCAGCGAAACCACAATCGCATGATCGGGGAAATCCTTTTTGACCGATTTAATTTCCTGCAGATTAATTTGCAAAGGCCGATCGGTGATCAGCTCGATATTATTCAAACCCGCCAAACGCCGGTCGGCGCCATAAATCGCGCCGTAACGCGGACCGTTGACATTAACCACCGGCGGGCCGTCTTCGCCCAGTGTTTTCCACACCACACCGCCCCATCCCGCATTCAGGGCGCGGCGCACATTATATTCTTTATCGGTGGGCGGGGCAGATGCCAGCCAGAACGGATTGGGGGATTTAATGCCAACAAAGTTGCTTTTGAGGTTCGCCATTTTATGCGCCTCCGCTTAGAAATGAATGAATATCGATGGCAGCGTCGCGCCCCTCGGCCACTGCGGTGACGGTCAGATCATCGCCGCCAGATGCACAATCGCCCCCCGCCCAAACGCCGCTTATTGATGTAGCACCGGTTTCGGTAACGCTGATTTTACCCTGTGAAATTTTCAAACCGTCAGGCGCGCCGATCATGGTTTGGCCGATGGCCTTGAATATCTGGTCGGCGTGCAGGGTAAAGGTTTCGCCGGTGCTGGCCAGCTTACCGTCAATTTCAGCGGTATGGGCAAATTCGATACTGTCTTTGCCAATTGAAACCGGCTGGGCGTTGAATATCAGCTGCACACCTTTGCCGGTGGCAAGGTCTTGTTCATACAAGCTGGCGCTCATCCGGTTTTTGCCGCGCCGATATAACATGGTTACCGATTGCGCGCCCAGCAATTTGGCCTGCACGGCGGCATCAACGGCTGTCATGCCACCACCGATCACCACCACATGGCGGCCTACCGGCATTTTGGACAGGTCATCCGATTGGCGCAATTCCTCAATAAAATCAACCGCATCCGATACAATATCCTGATCTTCGCCCGGAATGCCCAGCCCGTTGACCCCGCCAAGACCAATGGCCAGAAACACCGCATCATAATCCTGTTGCAAGGATTCAATGTTGATTTCAGAGCCTAATTTTTGCCCGTGTTTAACGGTAATGCCGCCAATGGAAAGCAGCCAGTCCACCTCTCGCTGGGCGAAATCATCAACCGATTTATAGCTGGCAATGCCGTATTCATTCAGGCCGCCCGATTTTTTGCGCCCATCAAAAATGGTAACCGAATTTCCCAACATGGCCAGCCGGTGCGCGGCTGACAGGCCCGCAGGACCAGCGCCAACCACCGCAATTAATTTGCCGGTTGCAGCAGCGCGGCTGAATGGGTGGATGGATTTTTCCATCATCGCATCGGTGGCAAACCGCTGCAAACGACCGATTTCCACGGGCTTGCCCTCGGCTGTTTCGCGCACGCATACTTCTTCGCACAGGGTTTCGGTGGGGCAAACCCGCGCGCACATACCGCCCAGAATGTTTTGGGAAAAAATGGTTGTTGCCGCCGAACCAATGGCGCCGGTGGAGATTTCACGGATGAATTGCGGGATGTCAATCTCGGTCGGGCAGG
>JALSGU010000353.1 GCA_026982575.1 Paracoccaceae bacterium
GTGGGGCAAACCCGCGCGCACATACCGCCCAGAATGTTTTGGGAAAAAATGGTTGTTGCCGCCGAACCAATGGCGCCGGTGGAGATTTCACGGATGAATTGCGGGATGTCAATCTCGGTCGGGCAGGCAACCTGACACGGCGCATCATGGCAGAAATAACACCGGTCTGCCGCCACAGCAGCATTATGCGCATCAAGCGGCGCGTGCAAATCCCTAAAATTATCTGCATATGCACTGGCCGCCAGCCGGCCTGCCTTTATACCTTCGGTAGAAATTGAATTAGACAATTTCGCCTCCCATTCCGTTTTTGTTTGATAAATACTGGCACAGGTTAAAAATTTTATCAAATGGTAAATTTTATTTATTCCAGCTGCCGAATTTGTCAGCGTTTTGTCATGTTGGCTTTGCTAGAAGGCGACAAAAACCGATGGGTATTAAAAGATGAACAAAGCAAGATTACTGAAATTTCTCCGTGTATTCCACAGCTGGCTCGGGGTTCTGGTTTTACCCTGGATCATCATTATCGGGGCCACCGGGTTTTACCTGAACCACGAACGGCTGATTTTACCATTGCTGAAATCTGAATCCTATGACGAATCCCTGTTTGATTTATGGGAGCCGGAACAAGAGGTTAACCGTGAATACGCTCGGAGTGTCGCCATGGGTATCTGGCCCGAGGAACCCATCGAAAAAGTCGAGCGCGGCGAATATCACGACCGCCCCTCCTATACTTTTTCCAAGGATTCAGGCCTTATTATCGTAACCCAGCCAACCGGGCATTACTTTATTAAAACCGGATTCACCCGTCGCACATTTGATCCGGACGGGGTTGAACTGCACAGCAAAGTATATTGGGACTCGCTGTTTGAAACCCTGCATGTACGTGGCTGGACAAGCCGCAGGTTCGGTACATGGCTGGCCGACATAACCAGCATTTCGATGATTTTGTTTGGCATCACCGGTATTGTCATGTGGTGGATGCCACGATCCAAACGGTATATGCGCAAGCTGAAACGAAAGCCCAAATAATCAAACCGGTGTTTTGATCGCCTCACGGGTATGAACCCTAAAACCGTTCCAGCAAGCGGCGCAAATAATCCAGTTCTTCAACAGAGCGCTCTGCATCCCCTGAACGACGGCGGATCTCTTCCATCAATTCCCGCGCACGATCAATCGCGTTTTGGTCGGGCACTTCGGTATCTCCGTTATCAATGCGGCCCTGGCTGCCAACGGGGCGGCCCAGCGGGTCTCGCTGATCATTATCAGAGCTTTGCTGCCCGTCTTGGCCTGATTGATCCGCCTGTTCGCGGTTTTGCAAATCCCGCAGGCCTTGGCGCAGGTTTTCCATCACTTCGGCCTGTTCGTCCAGCGCGCCGGAAAAATCGCCCTCCTCCAGCCGGTCGCGGGCTTCACCCATATTGCGTTCGGCCTCGTCGATGGCCTTATTGGCTTCATCGCTGTTGGTTTGGCCGCGCATATCGTCCAGAAACTGGCGCAAGGCTTCCTGGCGTTCGGCCAGCCCCTCGCCATCCTGATCCTGGCCTTGGTCCAGCTGTTCTTGTAATTGCTGAAAGGCTTCGTCGGATAATTGTTGTTGCTGTTCCAGCGAATCTTGCAGATTTTGCTGTTCCTGCCCGCCCTGCCCCGGCTGGGCTTGCTGGTTGGTGACCTGCATATTTTCCATGAATTCGCGTAATTGTTCCAGCATTTGGCGGGCTTCTTCGGTCTGGCCGTTTTCAGCCAGTTCTTGCAGACGGTCCAGCATTTCTTGCAGCTGATCCATGGTCATGGTGCGGGTTTCCTGCCCCGGTTGCGGTGCTTCGGGGGGGCCGGCCTCTTGGGCCAGCTGTTGCAGATATTCATCGGTGGCCTCACGCAGCTCATCCATCAATTCGGCCATTTCTTCGTCAGTGGCACCATTTTCCAGCCCCTGCGCCAGCCGTTCCTGTGCGCGGCGCAAACGGGCTTCGGCCCCCGATAGATCACCGTCTTCGATCAGGGTTGCAACCAGCCACAGCAATTCGGTTATTTCGGCACGTTCGACATCGTCAAACCCGTCTTGCATCTGGTACCCCATGCGCCGGATGGTGCTGCGGGTCAGCAAATAGCCGGAGCTGGAGGCAAACATCCCCGCATCCGGCTTATGGGTCATGGCGCGCAACACCTGCGATACCCGCAAATCGTTTTCAGAAGACCACAGCAAATCGCGCCTAGATTCAGCAATGCCCGCCGCCAGCGGGTCAAAAAAGCTGCGCGCCGGCAGGTTTTGCGGGTCCAGCACCACGGTGGCGGTTTGGCCGGCACCATCGGTAACCTCCAGCACCATATCCACCGGCAAATGTGCCCAGAGGTTTTTGGAAAAATCCTCGGTATACGTATCTTTGACTTTGGTGCGATCATTGGAAAACGGCATTGGCAAATCACGGATAATGGCATCGGGCACAACCGGATCGGGCAACAGCCCATACCAGCGATCCACCCGTGAAAGATCAGGCCGGATCACCAATCTGGCGGAATCAATGCCATAATCATCCTGGGCCAGATATTCCAGTTCCATCAGGCCTTTGCCGGTTTTCCCGACCCCGTCGGGCACTAGCAGGGTTGGCGGCAAATCGGGAATGATCACCACCTGCCACTGGCCCAGAATATCATTGCCGTTTGTCAGGCTGATCCGGCCGTTTTCAAGCGCACTGAATTGCACATCGCGCACTGGCATATCTTCGGATTTCTCGGGCAAAACGGTTGTCGCGCCGCTGACAGCCTCGGTTAGGGCGAAATCGGCATCACCGTAAAACCGCAGGGCAATTTCGCTGCCAACCGGCAATTTGATTTCGGTATTTTGAGAAATTTCGGTTAGGTAAAGTGCGGGTTTACCGGTATAGGCCGGCGGGGTTGCCCATGCCTCAACTGCAAAACCGGGGCCGGCTTGGGTGATGGTTTCACCGGTGGCGGCAGTAATAATTGTATCAAGATCGGGTTTTGGCGCAAAAGAAACTGCCACAATCGCCACAATAATCGCCATCAGGCGCAAACCGGTCGGATCGCGCCGCGCCAGTTCCGGTTTTGGCAGCCGGGTGCGGGCCTGCATGGCGGCGGCAGTCATTTGGTCTATATGTTCTTGCCACAGCGCCTTGGTGACCGGATCGTTGCTGATTAGCGCCGGTTGATCGCGCAGCGCCGAAATAGGGCTGTTTTCCAACCCCGCATCCAGCCGCGCCAGCGCCGCACCGGAGGTTGGCAAGCGGAACCGGCGAAAGCCCGACACCAGAAACCAGACCAGCCCAACGCCCGACAGCCCCAGCAAGCCCTGCGCTGCAAGGGGTGGCATAACCGCCAGCCCGCCCAGCGCCACAAAACCATAGATAAAGAAAGCCAGACTGATCAGCGGCCAGAAAGCCTGCATGGCCGATTCAAGCGTCATCGCCAGTTTGGTCAGGCCGACCTGCCGCGACAACCCCGATAGCGGGTCGCGGAAATTCGGATCATATCTGCCCCTGCTAAGGCTCATCTTGCGGCTCCGGTTTTTATATCCATGGGGGCGTTATATCGCGTGAAATCATATCCGCATAGGTCGGACGTGGCCGAACCACGGCAAATTGATCACCCGATACCAGAACCTCTGGGATCAGCGGGCGGGAATTGTATTCAGATGCCATCACCGCGCCATACGCTCCCGCAGAACGAAACGCCACCAGATCATCGGATTGCAATTCCGGCATCAAGCGCTGGGTAGCAAATGTATCACCCGATTCGCAAACCGGCCCGACAATATCAATGGGTTCGGGTTCGCCGCCCGGTGCCGGTTCGGTTACCGGAACGATATCATGGTAAGCCTCGTACATGGCGGGGCGAATCAGATCATTCATGGCAGCATCGATGATCAGGAATTTGCGCTCTGCGCCCTGTTTGACATAAATCACCGAAGCAACCATCAAACCGGCATTTCCGGCAATCAACCGCCCCGGTTCGATTTCAATCTCGCACCCCAGATGCCCGACCGTGCGGCGGATAACATCGCCATATTCCATCGGCAAAGGCGGTGCGGTGTTGGCACGCTGATAAGGAATGCCAAGCCCGCCACCCAGATCAAGCCGCGAAATGGTATGACCATCTGCGCGCAATATTTCTGTCAGCTCCGCCACTTTGGTAAAGGCAGCCTCGTACGGCGCCAGATCCGTTAGTTGAGACCCGATATGCACATCGATACCAACCACATTTATGCCCGAAAGGCTTGCGGCCTGCCCATAGGCCGCACGGGCATTTTCCATCGGAATACCGAATTTATTATCGGATTTTCCGGTAGCGATTTTGGCATGGGTTTTGGCATCCACATCGGGGTTTACCCGCAAAGTGATATTGGCGACCCTGCCCAAACGGGTGGCAACCGCGCTAAGCATCAGCAGTTCGGGTTCGCTTTCGACGTTAAATTGCCGAATGCCGCCCAGCAGCGCCATTTCCATTTCAGCAGCGGTTTTGCCAACCCCCGAAAACACAATTTTTTCAGGCGAGACCCCGGCCGCAATCGCGCGGGCATATTCGCCCCCCGAAACCACATCCATACCCGCACCCATATCAGCCATGATTTTCAGCACAGCCTGGTTGGAATTGGCTTTCATCGCATAACAGATCAGGTGATCCATGCCTTTTAACGCTTCCTCGAATACCTGATAATGACGCTGCAATGTGGCGGTGGAATACACATAAAACGGCGTGCCGACCTTTTCGGCGATTTCCGGAATGGCAACGTTTTCGGCATGCAGCACGCCGGCTTTGTAAATAAAATGATCCATGTTTAATCCATAGGTCTTGAGCGAAGAAAAAGATAAAACGGCAAGCCGGCGCCAAGGCCAAACAGGGCCGCAACCGGCAAAGCAACAAGCGGCAGATAGGTTTTTCGTGCCACACATTCATTGGCAGCAAAAACCGTCAGGGCAAGCAATGCAATGGTTTGCCCCCAACCCGGGGCGAACAGCGCCGGGTGCCAGCCAGAATCAAACACCACCGGCGCCACAGCACCGATGATTGCAAGTATCAGATAGGTTATTCTTGGTCGCGACATTTTCAAGCCAGTAAAAGGGTGCCCAAACCCCTATCGCGACCGGCAGGCAGGTTCAAGTTATTCTACGTTAATATGATAAATCGACCATATCCACCAATCATCATTCATATCGGCCAGATCCGCGCGATCGCTGCGCGGAAAAATAATCATGGTTGGGCCAAAATCACCAATGGCAAAAAACGCCCCGTCACGACGATAGGCCACAATGGCACCAGCATTGATCAATTCGCCATAGCTGACCTCTATCGCGTAACCATCCAAAGCCCGCATCGTTACAATCGACGCGTCGGTGGCATGGATACCGGCAGCATCCAGCACGCTTTTCAGGGTCGGGCCTTCAAATTCGTGCCTGTCGCCTCCCATCGGGAAGTCGGTGCTGACTTTCACCGTATCCAGCGTTTGAAGCGCGGCAAAATCGAATTGGGCGGCGGATTGGAACTCAACCTCGTTAAAGACAAAAAACTTGTCGTAATCTTCATTAACCGGCCCGCGTGATGCGGCATCGACATCACCGCTTATGGTTAGAATGACAGGCCCGCGAAGCGCGGTATCCTGGGCTTTAACAGGGGTAGAAACCGCACAAACGGCAGCAATAGCAAACGCAAAAAGCTTGCGGCGGATGGTATATGTCATGGAATCTCCGGATCTTGCCCGTTTTGGGCAATTATTAACGTGAAGCGGCCTTGGCAAATGGCAAAGGGTCGCCCTTCACACCACAACCGGAGATGGTTAAGGAAATACTAACAAATACTAAAATTAGAGTAAATTTCATGATATTTCTTTCTGCCAGTATTTGATTTGCGCAATTACATTTTCGGGCGCAGTGCCGCCAAAGCTGGTGCGGCTGGCCACCGAATTATCAACGCCCAGCACTTCAAAAACCGCATCGGTGATGGAAATTTCGACCGTTTGCATCTGGTCCAGCGTTAATTCATGCAGATCGCAACCCTGATCTTCGGCCATTTTCACCAATGCACCCGTAACATGATGGGCGTTGCGAAACGGCATGTTCAGTGCGCGCACCAACCAGTCGGCCAGATCGGTGGCTGTGGAAAAACCGGTGGCGGCCGCGGCGCGCAGCTCGGGTTCATTCGGGCGCATGTCCTGCACCATGCCGGTCATCGCCGCCAAGGCCAGCATCAGGCTGTCAGCAGCATCAAAAACCTGTTCCTTGTCTTCCTGCATATCTTTGGAATAGGTCAGCGGCAGACCTTTCATGATGGTCAAAAGCGCAATCAATGACCCGTTGATCCGGCCAACCTTGGCGCGGATAAGTTCTGCCGCATCAGGGTTTTTCTTTTGCGGCATGATCGATGATCCGGTGGAAAAACGGTCGGAAATGGTCACAAATTTGAACTGGGCCGAAGACCAGATCACCAATTCCTCGGCCATACGCGACAAATGCGTGGCACAAATTGACGCCGCTGAAAGAAAATCCAGCGCAAAATCACGGTCACTAACGGCATCAAGCGAATTACCGGCAGGGCGATCAAACCCCAGCGCTGTTGCAGTCATATCCCGATCAATCGGAAAGGATGTTCCCGCCAATGCCGCCGCGCCCAAAGGCGAGGTGTTCATGCGCGCCCGTGCATCAATCATGCGCGATTTATCGCGGGCAAACATTTCAACATAAGCCAGCATATGATGGCCCCATGTGACCGGCTGGGCCACTTGTAAATGTGTAAATCCGGGCATTACAAAATTTACACCGGCCTCGGCCTGGCCCAGAAATGCGTGCATCAACGCATCAAGCGCCGTGATACAGGCATCAAACTGGTCCCGCACCCATAATTTAAAATCGGTTGCGACCTGATCATTACGGGACCGCGCCGTGTGCAACCGCCCTGCCGGTTCGCCGATTAAATCGGTCAGGCGCGATTCGATATTCATGTGGATGTCTTCCAGCGCCGTTGAAAACGGAAATTCGCCGCGCTCGATCTCTGACAATATCGTGAGCAGGCCTTTCTCAATCGCCTCGGCATCTTTAGAAGTGATAATACCACAGGCAGCCAGCATCGCCGCGTGGGCGCGGGAACCGGATATATCCTGTTCGGCCAAACGTTTGTCAAACCCGATCGAGGCGTTGATTGCCTCCATGATCGCATCCGGCCCGGCAGCAAACCGCCCGCCCCACATTGCATTTGCTGTTTTTTTGCCAGATATTGTTGTCATTATAGCCTCGAATTTTTTGTGCAGGAGCATCAGATGAAACTTTCCGCCCTTTTTCCAGCCCTGCTATACGCCGCAATCAGCTTGGGCGCAAACCCTGTTGCTGCGCAGACCATCAGCCCCGAATTGCGCATTGAACTGATGGAAATGCGGGTTGGCGAGATGCGAAAGCTGAAAGTTTTGAAACAAGCCCAAGACCCGGTGACCGTTTCATTTACCGATCCTGCGGGTGGTGAGCATTTTTTATCGGACAGCAACGGCAAAATCAGGGTGGTAAATTTCTGGGCCACATGGTGCGCGCCGTGTCGAGAGGAAATGCCAGCCCTGTCAGAGCTGCAAACCCTGCTGGGGGGGGACGATTTTGAGGTCATGGCCATTGCAACAGGGCGCAACCGGCTGGAAGGAATTGAACGGTTCAACGATGAGGCTGGCGTGGATAACCTGCCGATTCTGCTGGATCCACGCGGCACGATGGGCGGCCAGTTCGGCGCGCTTGGCCTGCCCTTGACGGTGATTCTAAACCGCGAAGGTCAGGAAATAGCCCGATTGACCGGCGGGGCTGATTGGGTTTCTGAATCAGCATTGGAAATTATTCGCGCTATAATTGCACTAGAAAGTTAATCAGCACTTAGCTTTCAGGCCAAGAGTCTGCAAAATTATCTAAAAATCGCTGAAAAAAATAGGAACATTTTTAGAACATTTAGTGAAAGTTTACGTTCTGTTAACCTTTTTGCGTAACCTTAGAGTTGTATATCGATTTCCGGAGAACCCAAATGTCTGCCACCCATGATGACTTTCAACTTGCAACGGCAGAACCGGACTTAAAGATAAAAGCCTGTCGTGCCATGGTGAATTCCGCCATTGCCGAAGGGCGGGTAGGGTTGGCATTTCAGCCGGTCGTACGGTCTGGCACAAGGCCGCTCATTGCTTTTCACGAGGGGTTGATTCGCATTCGGGACCGCGACGGGCGCACTATTGCTGCCGCTGATTTCATTCCCGCAGTTGAAAATACCTCGCTTGTTCAAGCGCTTGACAGGATTGCGCTGCAAAAAACCCTTGATATGCTTCAGGCTGATCCACGCCAGCGGCTTTCGGTTAATATGTCGACAAATTCAATCAATGATGCTGAATGGATGGGGATTCTTGAACGCAATACCCGCGACAACCCCACCACTGCCGACCGGCTGATTGTTGAAATTACCGAATCAGGCACCATGGATGATCCAGATTCCACAGTTCAATTTATGGAATTTGTCCATAATATCGGCTGTAGCTTTGCCATTGATGATTTCGGCGCGGGCAGCACTGCCTTTTCCCATTTTCGCCAATTCAAGTTTGATATGGTCAAAATTGACGGACAATTCATCACCGGCATTGACCAGAACCGTGATAATCAGGTTCTGGTCGAAGCCATGGTCAAAATCTGTCGCCATTTTGATATGTATACGGTGGCCGAATTTATTGAAACCGCGGCAGAATCAGCCTGTGTCCAAAAATTGGGCATTGACGCAATGCAGGGCTATTATTACGGGCGTTCAGCAAAAATGCCGATCTGCCTGAATACAAATGGTCATTTGGCGCCTTTTGCCCAAAGTTCATGAGCCACCGGCAAGCTTGGCCAATTGGGCCTGCATTTCCGCAAGCTGGGTTTTAAGCGCGTCCAGTTCCGAATTCTTTTCGGATTCGGGCTCGGGTGTTTCCCTGTTTTTTTCATTAGCAGCAAAAGGCGAAAACATTTTTACCGCGTTCTCCATCCACTCCATATTGCCGCGCGTCATGGATTCAAAATTCATCATCAAGGGGTTGGTCGAAATTGCCGAATGCACCTGTTCGCGCATCTGGTCCTGATTTTGGGCAAAAGCATCCATGGATTCTTCCAGATATCCAGGCACAAAACCTTCGAGAGAATCACCATAAAAGCCGATAAGCTGTCGTAAAAATTTGATTGGCAGCAGGTTTTGACCTTTGGATTCTTCTTCAAAAATAATCTGGGTCAGCACTGATCGGGTAATATCATCACCTGATTTGGCATCTTTAACCTCAAAATCCTGACCATCCCGCACCATTTGGGCCAAATCATCCAGCGTCACATAGCTGGATTTTTCGGTGTTATAGAGCCGCCGATTCGCGTATTTCTTGATAATAACGGGTTTGGCAGAATTTTCGGTGGCCATGTTTACGCCTCAAATGTTGGAATATCGCCAGATTACTGTTCTTTTTCGCAACTGCAACGCAAATTTCGCATTCGCGAGACCAAGCCATGTGTTAAACAAGTGAAAATACTCCGGGACCTGGCCAAATGCATGTCGAATCCAATCTTGAAAAACGGCAGGGCCAGCCCAATCCGCTGGCATTTCATCTGGGCGCGACACTCATAAATATGCAGCAAGAAATGCTTTCCGGTCATATCGCTGATCCGGTGAGCGAATTCAAAAACAATCTTGCGGAAATGCACAAAATTCTTGCTGCGCTAAAGACATGGCAACACCACCCCTTTCATCGTAAAAATCACGGCCGGCCTGTGGTTTGGCAATCCGGTAGCTCTCGATTGTTTGATTATGGAGCCCAGTCGAAAACCGTATCAGCACCGCCGGTTTTGGTAATTCCGTCGCTGGTTAACAAGCCTTATATTCTTGACTTGTCATCAGAAAATTCGCTGATGCAGATGCTGGTTGCTGCGGGGTTGCGGCCCTATTTGCTGGATTGGGGAACCCCGGAAACAGCAGAATCCGAGTTTGACCTTACCACTTATATTTTGTCTCGTGCTATGCCTGCACTAAACAAAATCCACCGAATTTCAGGGGCAAAGGTTGGCATTATGGGCTATTGCATGGGGGGAACAATTGCCGCCAGCATGGCTTTATTAACCAGTAAAGTCAATTGCTTATGCACAATTGGCGCGCCATGGGATTTTTACAGACCAACCGGAAACCGGTTATTGTTACAACAAATGGGAGCCCCCGATAACGGCAAAAACCTGCAAATACTGATCCGAAACCTGTCCTATGCTTTTGGCAACCTTCCTTTTGTTTTCTTGCAGGCCTTGTTTGCAGCAATAGACCCCGCCCAGTTCGGCGACAAATTTTTGCGTTTCAATCAGATGGATCCGACATCAAAAGACGGCCAGAATTTTGTTGCTATTGAAGATTGGTTAAATGACGGTGTTCCCCTGACAGGGCCGGTGGCCGATGATCTTTTGGTAAAATGGCACATTCAAAACCAGATCAACAACGGTCTGTGGCGCATTGGTAATACGGTAATAGATGCCACAAAAATCAGTCTCCCCGGCATGTTTGTTTGTGGAAAGTCAGACATAATCGCTCCTCCAGAGACCACATTTGCCTTACCGGAACAGGTTAAAAATGCCACTATAATTCAGCCTGATACCGGCCATGTAGGCATGATTGTCGGGTCAAAATCCCGCGAACAGGTTATTCTGCCAATCGCAAAGTTTTTGCTGAAACACGCAAAGAACTGACAGAAAACTAATAGGTGACTTTTGAAACCGCCTATTTTACGCTGCACCGCAACATAACCCCGAATCATTCAAGGAACCCCCTATGACCGATATTGTGATTGCCTCGGCTGCCCGAACCCCTGTTGGCAGTTTTCTCGGAGCGTTCAAAAACACAGCCGCGCATGATCTGGGCGCTACTGCAATTCGCGCGGTTGTTGAACGTGCCGGAATTGACCCTGACGAAGTTTCCGAAACCATTCTTGGCCAGGTTTTGACCGCCGGTCAGGGCCAAAACCCGGCCCGGCAGGCCCATATCAATGCGGGGCTTTCAAAAAAAGCCTCTGCCTGGAGCATCAATCAGGTATGTGGTTCGGGGTTGCGAACTGTTGCGCTGGGTGCTCAACAAATTTTGCTTGACGATGCAGAAATTGTGGTTGCCGGAGGTCAGGAAAGCATGAGCCTGTCGCCCCATGTTGCCTATCTTCGATCCGGCCAGAAAATGGGTGATATGCAATTTATCGATTCAATGATTCGCGATGGATTATGGGATGCGTTTAACGGCTATCACATGGGAACCACTGCTGAAAACGTTGCAAAGCAGTGGAAAATCAGCCGCGAAATGCAGGATATTTTTGCAGTTTCCTCGCAAAACAAAGCCGAAGCAGCCCAAAAGGCCGGTAAATTTGCGGATGAAATCACAGCTTTTACCGTAAAAAACCGCCGTGGTGATACAGTGGTCGAGGCTGATGAATACATCCGTCATGGCGCAACAATTGAAAATATGCAAAAATTGCGCCCGGCTTTTGCCAAAGACGGTACCGTGACGGCAGCCAATGCGTCGGGGTTGAATGACGGGGCTGCCATGTGTCTGTTGATGCGCGCAAAAAATGCTGAAAAACGCGGAATTACGCCCATGGCGCGGATTGTATCGCACGCAACCGTGGGGCTTGACCCGTCGATCATGGGGGTCGGGCCGATTTTTGCTTCGCAAAAAGCATTGCAAAAGGCGGGCTGGAAAGCCTCGGACCTTGATTTGGTTGAGGCAAACGAAGCCTTTGCTGCACAGGCCTGTGCCGTCAATAACGATATGGGCTGGGACCCTGAAATTGTTAATGTAAATGGCGGCGCCATTGCCATTGGCCACCCAATCGGCGCATCTGGCACCCGAATTCTGAACACATTATTGTTTGAAATGCAGCGGCGCGACGCCAAAAAAGGCCTGGCAACATTGTGTATCGGTGGCGGCATGGGCGTTGCGATGTGCATTGCCCGCGACTGAATTTAGAAAAAGGGAAAAATCATGACAAGAATAGCATTGGTAACCGGCGGAACCCGTGGCATTGGTGCCGCGATTTCGATCGCCCTGAAAGACGCCGGATATTCTGTTGCGGCAAGTTATGCAGGCAATATCGAAGCAGCTGAAAAATTCACCGCACAAACCGGCATTCCAGCCTATAAATGGTCGGTGGCAGATTATGACGCCTGCGCAGCAGGAATTTCACAGGTCGAATCCGACCTTGGGCCGATCGAGGTTCTGGTCAATAATGCCGGAATCACCCGCGACGGAATGTTCCATAAAATGACCCGTGAAGCGTGGAGCGAGGTAATCGACACCAATCTGAACGGCGTTTTCAACATGACCCACCCGATTTGGCCAGGCATGCGGTCACGTAAATTTGGCCGTGTTATCAATATTTCGTCGATAAATGGACAGAAAGGCCAGATGGGCCAGTCAAATTATTCCGCCTCCAAGGCTGGTGATCTGGGCCTGACCAAAGCATTGGCGCAAGAAGGCGCATTTGTTGGCATCACGGTTAACGCAGTTTGCCCCGGCTATATCGGCACCGAAATGGTCCGCGCCATTCCTGAAAAAGTATTAAATGAGCGTATCATTCCGCAAATTCCGGTGGGTCGCCTTGGTGAACCCGAAGAAATTGCCCGGTGTGTGGTGTTTTTGGCATCCGATGACGCGGGCTTTATCACCGGCTCAACCATTTCGGCAAATGGCGGGCAGTTTTTTGTTTAGTTAAATACGGATACCGATTCTATTATCAGGCACAGCAAAAATGCTGTGCCTATTTTTGCATTGCGAAACTGCTTTCGCTAAGCAGGCTCAAAATATCCATCATCCCTTGGCAGGACAGGCATATAAATTGAAAATTGGCATTATTGAAACCGGTAAACCGTCAGAAACCCTTGCCGCTCGGTTTGGGAATTACCCTGAAATGTTCACATCCTTGATCGGTAATTTTTTGCCCGAGGCCATATTTTTCACAAAAAGCGTTGTTTCAGGGGAAAGGGTCGGAAACCCTGATCAGGCTGATGGTTGGCTTATTACCGGATCACGGCATGGGGTCTATGATGATCATCTCTGGATTAATGCGTTGGAAAAATTCATCCAGCAGTGTCTTAAAAATGGTGTACCACTGATCGGGGTGTGCTTTGGCCATCAAATTATCGCTCAAGCCATGGGTGGAAAAGTGTGTAAATCGAACAAAGGTTGGGGGGTTGGGGTGCAAAAATACTCCGTTTCAAACAAACCCGACTGGATGTCTGATTTAAGGGAAAGCTATTGCTCCCATGCCATCCATCAAGACCAGATATTGGACCTACCAGCGGATACAACGGTGTTTTCCAGCTCTGGTTTCTGTAATTACGCGGCGTTATTTTATGGAAATGCCGCCTTGCCAAAAGCGCTAACCGTACAATCGCATCCAGAACTATCTGCCGATTTTGTCCGCCAAATAAGTAAAGAACGGCTGTCAAAAATTGTACCAGCGGATGTTTTAGCCGCAGGTCTGGCACCGCTTGGCATGGCCGTCAATAATGAGGATTGGGGCAAGGTTTTTGCACAGTATTTTCAGCGCATGACAAAAGCACGCGCTGAAAAACCATGATTGCCTAAACCTGCGATGATACCCGTATAATTTCTTCCTTAAGCCGAAGCTTTTCCCGTTTCAGCTCACCAATTTCAAGATCATCAATTCCCGGTCTGCGTTGGTCGGCTTCAATTTGTTGAGCCAGATTTGCGTGTTTTTTTTGCAGTTCATTCAAACGGGAATTCAGGTTCATTGGACGTTCCTTTTGTTGAGTTCACTCTATAGAAAATATCTCACCACAAAATTTTCAACCTGTCACCCTTCTTTTAAGCAAAAATCAGCCGAGCCAAAGCGCTGCGCCCTGCCGTAATATTGCTGCGGTCTGTTGTGAATACCCGTCATCCGCATCTCCGTGACGTGCGCCAGTATGCACAATCAGCGGGGCCAGCAAACGCATCGGGCCAAGCGCGCCTTTTCTAGCTTGAAAAATCACCCTGCGCGCAGGGTTTCCAACCCGCGATGCTATGGGTAACACTTTGAAATCGCCAGCTTTACTACCGATTGCCTGAAAAATATCCGGCAAGGAATCTACATGGTGAATCATGGTTAAAATACCGCGGGGCTTAAGCCGTTTTATCGCGGTATTAACCCAGTTTGCAGTGGTTTCTGGCCCCGCCATATGGGCCAGAACCTTGCCTGAATCAGCCGGCGCAGTGTGGGAAGTCTTGTTAAAAAATGGAGGATTCGCAATGACGTGGTCAAAATTTTTCATGCGTAAAATTTTAGGCATTTCGGTCAAATCGCCTTCAAAAACCTCGATAGACAGCCCGTTTTCAGAAAAATTCCTTTTTGCCAGCTCCAGATATTCAGCCTGAATTTCCAGCCCCGCCGCGCTCAACCCCGAAATCCGCTGGCAAAGACAGCCCAATGCCACCCCCGCGCCGCAGCCCAGCTCCAACACCGATTGCCCCGCCAGCGCCGGGACGGCTGCTGCCAGATATACTGAATCTGTTGATGCTCTATACCCTTGTTTTGGTTGCCAGAATTTAAGATCTCCATCAAAAAAACCGTCTTGGCTTAGGTCGCTTTGCAAAAATATCATAAAGACAGGCCCGTTTCGATTTCATTGTCTTTCAAGATTGCATTGGCGCAAAAAGCGTCCTTATCGGCCACCATCATCCGGGTTGGAATTGCGCCGGTTGACCCTTCGAGAATTGACATATTTTGATCCAGAACAAAAAAACCAACGCCCTCGCCTTTTAGCATTGCACTGGCAAATGCGATCAAAGTTGGGTCATTTGTACGCAATATCTCTTTCATTCCACCAGATTATCGGGCAAATAATGCAGCGTCGAGCGATGATATTGATTTTGGGGCAGATAATGGCAAAAAACGGACCATTTGAAGAGTTACAGGCCGAATTGGCCGCGGAAATGGCAGCGGTCAATACGTTAATCCGCACCCGCATGGTCAGCGAACACGCGCCGCGCATCCCCGAGGTCACCGCCCATCTGGTCGAGGCCGGCGGCAAACGGCTGCGCCCTTTGCTGACCTTGGCGGCGGCCAAAATATGCGGATATCAGGGTGCGGATGATGTGAAACTTGCGGCAACAGTTGAATTTATTCACACCGCCACATTGCTGCATGACGATGTGGTTGATGAAAGCAACCAGCGGCGCGGACGCCCGACCGCCAACCTGCTTTGGGACAATAAATCCAGTGTTCTGGTTGGAGATTATCTGTTTTCGCGGTCTTTCCAGTTGATGGTCGAAACCGGCAGTTTACGGGTGCTCGATATCCTGGCAAACGCATCAGCGGTAATCGCCGAGGGCGAGGTTTTGCAGCTTAGCGTTGCCCAGGATCTTGCCACATCAGAGGCCACCTATTTGCAGGTTATTCGCGGCAAAACTGCCGCGCTTTTTGCAGCGGCCACCGAGGTAGGGGCAATAATTGCCAACGCGCCCGAACCTCATGTAAATGCGCTACGGGATTACGGCGATGCGCTTGGCATCAGCTTTCAAATCGTTGACGATCTGCTGGATTACGGCGGGGCCAGCGCTTCGTTGGGCAAAAATACCGGCGATGATTTTCGTGAACGCAAGCTGACTTTGCCGGTCATTCTGGCGGTTGCAAACGCTGATGCCAATGAACGGAATTTCTGGGTTCGGACCATTGAAAAGGGCGATCAAAGCAATGATGATCTGGCCCGTGCCATGGATATTTTGCAAAAACACGGCTGTCTGGCAGCCACCAAAGCCAAGGCACTGGGATGGGCGGAAAAAGCAAAAACCGCGCTTGGGCCGTTGCCCGAAAGCGCCCTGAAAACCACGTTGGGTGATCTGGCTGATTTTGTTGTTTCGCGTATAGTTTAACGATAAACCATTGCCGGTTGCACCCACCAGTCAGGGTTGGTTTTCTTGATTTTCATCGCTGCATCCTGTGCCTGATGCAAGGTTTCAAACAGGCCAAAACAGGTCGCCCCCGAACCGGACATTCGTGCCAATGCACATGCAGGCTCTGCCTGTAATGCCTTTATAACACGGGATATTTCCGGTGAAATTTTGCTTGCAGCCGCTTGTAAATCATTGCGCTGGGATTTCAAGTAATCACAAAGCCCGTTAAAATCTGCAAAGCCTTTTGCGGCATCCATCGGGGGATTTCTGGTTTTGGACAATGCAGCAAAAACGTGTTTTGTGGAAATTAAAACGCCGGCATTTACCAAAACAATCGCAAATTCCGGCAGGTCTGGAACCGGATTCAAAACCTCGCCAATACCTTGCATATGTTGGGCTTTGGCCGTCATGCAAACCGGCACATCCGCGCCCAGTTGCAGGGTTTTTTCAGCACCGGGCAGGGCAACCCCCCAATGATCCGCCAATAGGTGCAGGGTTGCCGCAGCGTCGCTGGAACCTCCGCCAATACCACTGGCAACGGGCAGGTTTTTGATCAGGGTTATTGCTGCGCCGCGCCTGGTTCCAAAGGTTTTTGCCGCGTCAATGATAATGTTATCCGAACAAGAAAGCCCGCTTGCAAACGGCCCGTCGATTTGCAGGCCTAGAATATCGGCAGGGGCAACCGAAATGACATCCCCGACATTCGGGAAAACTACCAAACTGTCCAGCAGGTGGTATCCATCAGCGGTTTTTCCGGTCACATGTAGGCAAAGGTTAACTTTGGCGCGGGCCAGCATTTTTGTGCTAGTCGGCGGGTGCATCTTTTTCGGCCTCCAGCACCGCGTCCAGCCCATCTGTCAGCTTCCAGCGGATACGTTCTGCATCAATATCTTCGGGGTCAAACGAAAGGGCGCGGCGCCACTGAAAGCGTGCTTCGCGGTGGCGACCAACCATCCACAGAACATCGCCCAGATGGTCATTGACAATCGGATCATCAGGCAACAGCATAATCGCGTTTTCCATCACCGGCACCGCTTCATCGAACCGACCCAGCCGATAATATATCCAGCCAAGCGAATCCGCGATATATCCGCTTTCGGGGCGCGCGGCCACGGCGGTTTCAATCATTGCCAAGGCTTCATCCAGCTTTTCACCGCGTTCAACCAGCGAATAGCCCAGATAATTCAGAACATCCGGCTGATCCGGGTTAAGCGCCAAAGCCTGCCGGAAATTCCAATCGGCAGCCGGCCAGTCTTTTAGGCGCTCGGCCGCGATTGCCCGTGTGTAATATAACCGCCACGCACCTGAAAAATCAGGATCGGGCAATAGATCAACCGCTTTTGAATAGGCATCAAACGCGCCCAAAAACCGCGATTCTCGGCGTAAAACATCGCCCAATGCGCGCCATGCTGTCAGATCAGCGGGTTGGCTGGCCACCAGATTTTCAAGAACACCAATCGCTGCGTCGGCTTGATTATCCCGCTGCAACGCGCTGGCATGCCCGATTGCGGCATTAACCACAAAAGCATCATCCGCAGGAATTTTTGCAAAAGCGTTGACCGCCAGTGAAAACTGGTTTTGTTCGGTTAATATCTCGGCGATCAACAGCAATGCTTCGGTGTTATCGGGTTGATTCATCTGCGCCAGCCGCGAAAAAAACAACGCCAGCCGCGGTGAATTATCGCCATTCAAGGCATCGCCAAGCACCAGAAACGCCTCGGAAACCGCATCAGCCGGTTGATTGATCTGGGTGAATTCGACAACATCACCATTGGCCAGCGCGGCGCGCAGGTTATCTGCCTCCCGGTCCCCTGCCGCCCTGCCCGGGCCAACCGTCAGCAGCTCAAACGCCGCATCCCGCTGGCCAATAACCGCCAGAATTTCCGCATGGGCCAGAATGCTGCCACGGTTGACATAAGCGCCCTCAATCCCGAACAATTCCGATGCTTGCGGGTAATTCCCGGCCAAAGCAGCAGCTAAGGCATTGTGATAATTCGCAAAAGAATCAATTGCATCATTTTGCGATGTGGTTGAAAAATGGAGATCCGCAGCTGCATAATCCTGCTTTCCCACCAAAGCCCAACCTTTGATCAAAACCTTAAGCAAAGGGTTGAGCGTAAACTGTTCATCAGCCAGCAAGGCCAATACAAGATCGTATTTGCCTTTGGAAAAGGCATTTGCCACCAGAACGGTCTGGGCGTATTCATCCGTAAATCCTGCATCAACCATTTTTTGGGCGACTTTGACACCATCATCAAAATGGCCGGCAGCAATCGACGCCACCATCGCGCCTTGCATGATAAAACCGTTACCGGGGTCGCTTTCCATGGCGCGGCGGTAATAATGCGCGGCCTGTTCGTAATCATTGGCGATATTGGCAGAAGTGGCCGCCAGATATGGCCCTGACAGCCCCTGCGCCACCAGCGGCCCCGCAAGAGTTACCCCGAGAATCAGGCTTGTAAAAAACTGTTTTATCACATTTTTGCTCCGGCAATGGTTGTGCAAAGGCTAATCGCCCAGCCGCCCCGATGCAATCGGAACTGCCAATCAGGTAACATAACGGTTACATATTGGGGTAATTCGGGCCTTCGCCACCTTGAGGGGTTACCCATGTTATGTTTTGGCTGGGGTCTTTGATGTCGCAGGTTTTGCAATGCACGCAGTTTTGCGCATTGATCTGAAAACGTGGATTGCCGCCATCCTCATCACGCAAAATTTCATAGACCCCCGCTGGGCAATACCGTTGCGCCGGTTCTGCATATAGCGGCAGGTTCACGTTGATCGGCACAGACGGGTCAGCCAGAACCAGATGGCAGGGCTGTTCTTCGGCGTGATTGGTAGCTGAAAAGCTAAGGTTAGTGAGGCGGTCAAAGCTTAGCTTACCGTCCGGGCGCGGGTATTCGATTATCGGATATTCATCAGCCTTGCCGGTGCTGGCCGCATCACTTTTGCCATGCTTCAAGGTGCCCAGAATATTAACGCCAAAAATATTGGCGATCCACATATCCAGCGCGCCCAGCGTCAGCCCGCCAAGCGGCCCGAATTTACTGTTAAGCGGCGCCACGTTTTTCACCCGTTTCAAATCTTTGCTGATCGGCCCAGAACGCAGTTCTTTGTCATAATCCGCCAGCGCATCGCCCGAACGCCCTGCCGCAATTGCAGCAGCGGCAGCATCGGCCGCAGCAATGCCCGAAAGCATTGCATTATGATTGCCCTTAATGCGCGGCAGGTTCACCAAACCGGCAGAACAGCCAAGCAGCGCACCCCCCGGAAAGGCCGATTGCGGAATAGATTGAAACCCGCCTTTGGTGACCGCGCGCGCGCCATAAGCAACCCGTTTGCCACCCTTTAAGGTTTCGGAAATCATCGGGTGGTGTTTCCAGCGCTGGAATTCATTGTAAGGGGACAGATGCGGGTTTTTGTAATTTAGATCAACGATATACCCCACATAAATCTGATTGTTTTCAAGGTGATACATGAAGGAACCGCCGCCATTTTTCCACCCCAGAGGCCAGCCCATGGTATGGGTAACTTCGCCCTCGCGGTGGTTTTCAGGGCTGACTTCCCAGATTTCCTTGATGCCAAGACCAAATTTTGGCACGTCGCATTCGGCGTCCAGATTATATTTGGCAATCACCTGTTTGGAAAGCGAGCCACGCACGCCTTCGGACAGGAAAACGTATTTGCCATACAGCACCATACCCGGCTCGTAACCCGCGCCTTTGGTGCCATCCGGTTCGATGCCGAATTCGCCGGCTACCACGCCCTTCAATTCGCCATTTTCACCGTAAACCAGTTCGGAACAGGCCATACCCGGAAAAATCTCAACCCCCAGTTCTTCGGCTTGTTCGGCCATCCAGCGACAGACGTTTGCCATTGAAACGATGTATTTTCCATGATTGCTCATCAAGGGGGGCATCAGGAAATTGGGGATGCGAATGCCGCCGCCTTGGCCCAATATCAGAAATTTGTCTTTTTTAACCTTGGTTTTGATTGGCGCGCCGCGCGCTGCCCAATCAGGGATCAACCTGTCCAGACCACAAGTATCCAGCACCGCGCCCGACAAAATATGCGCCCCGACCTCGGAACCTTTTTCCAGCACCACAACGTTTAAATCCGCGTTGATTTGCTTCAGGCAGATCGCGGCAGACAGCCCCGCAGGCCCCGCGCCAACGATGACAACATCGTATTCCATGGATTCACGTTCGATCTCGGCCATTTTTTCAAACCTTTGCGTTATAAAACTGTTCGAATTTTATTGCAGCCATGCTTTGCAAGGTCAACAAATGTTGCACAATATCCGGTTATTTCTTTGCGTCATGCCAAAATTCGGCAGGTTCGAGCCACAAGCCGCAACAATCCCTTGCCGAATTGGCTTTGGCAAAATAGGTTATAGACTGAAAATGCGCCCCCGAACAAACGGTTGGGCCGAGGCCAAGGAGTAGTTTGTTGGAAAAATTTCCGCTAACAGCAGGCGGTTACGCCAAGCTGGATTCTGAATTGAAGGTGCTGAAAACCGAACGGCGGCCAGCGGTTATCCGTGCCATCGCCGAGGCTCGCGCCCATGGCGACCTGTCGGAAAACGCCGAATACCACGCCGCCCGCGAAGAACAAAGCCACATAGAGGGTCGCGTCAAGGAGCTGGAGTCGGTGTTAAGCCTTGCGGAAGTCATTGATGTTGCTGCGCTTTCCGGCAGCATAAAATTTGGCGCAACCGTAGAATTGGCTGATGAAGATACGGACGAAGAAAAAACCTTTCAGATCGTTGGCCAACACGAGGCCGATATCGACAAAGGCCTGCTGAACATGCAATCGCCATTGGCGCGATCGCTGATTGGCAAAGAAGAAGGCGACAGCATAGAGGTTCGCACACCGGGCGGGGTGCGTTCCTATGAAATACTGACAGTGAAATTTATCTAGGGGGTCATGTGCTGAACCGGTTGGGAAATAATCTGGTGCCAAGCGCCATTGAAGGGCGCGAAACCCTGTTTGCCAGCGTGTTTTCAGCGGTCTGGCTGGTTGGGCTGGCGGCATATGCGGCTGGTTTCTTTGGGCTTTTTGGTGGCATAGAGGAACCGCGCGGCGCGGTATTTCTTGAAATTATCCTGTTTATTCTGGCCGCGATTGCGCCTATGGCGCTGGTCTGGACAGGGGTGATGTTGCTGCGCCGCACCGCTGAGGTGCAGCGCGATGCCCGTGATCTGACCATTGCTTTGCGCAAATTCCAGACCGACCCGATGAACAACCGCAACATAAGGATAAAGCCCGCAGGCAGTAGCAGCGACATGGCCGAAACCCGCACCAAACTGGAATCTTTGCAACAACAAATGGCACAGGTAGAAACCGCTTTGGTGGCCTTATTACAGGCGCAAGTCGCAATTTCCGAAGCCCCTGCCACCAGCAACAGTCCGGCCGGACCGGTTCGCGAAACACCGCAAAACCCCGATCAGGGCCATCTGGCGCTTGGCGCGCGTGAAATTGCCCCGCAAACCGGCCCTGAATGGGACGAGCTGATCCATGCGCTGAATTTTCCGACAGATGAAAAAGACAAAGACGGGTTTCGGGCGTTGCGCATTGCCATGCGGCACCGCAACACGTCGCAATGCATTCGCGCCGCCGAGGACATCATGAACCTGATGGCCCAGGACGGAATTTACACCGATGATCTAACCCCGGAAATCGCCCCTGCCGCCCTGTGGCGCAAATTTTCAGAAGGTGCGCGCGGCGAGGAAGTCGCGGCGATTGGCGGAATTCACGATGTGACCTCCATTGCCCTGATCCGCGGGCGCATGCGGTCTGATCAAATTTTTCGCGATGCGGCACTGCATTTTCAACGCCGGTTCGACATTGTTTTAAGCGAGTTTTGCAAACAGGCCACCGATGCCCATATCGAAGCATTGGCCAATACCCGCACCGCCCGCACATTTATGTTGCTGGGGCGGGTAAGCGGTATGTTTGACTAACCCTGTATTTTGATCAGATACCATAGCCTGAAAACGGGAAATACCGGACCATATCGCCTTTTTTGACTTGCATGGCCTTATCCGGAAGTTCAACCAGACCGTCAGCCCAGGACAGGCTGGAAATACGGCCCGAGCCCTCGGATATAAATTTCTCGACCGCGCCTTTTTCAGTAACCCTTGCGCGCAAATATTCGCGGCGACCGGGTTTTTTGGTTTGTTCAAAAGCCGCCGGAAGCAATATCGGGTTTGGTATTTGCCAGCCCGCCCCCTGCATTTTCAACAAGGTCGGGCGGGCAAAAACCAGCGTGGTCACAAAAGCCGCAACCGGATTGCCCGGCAAGCCAAACACCGGAACCCCGTTCCAGATGCCCAACGCCAAAGGGCGGCCCGGTTTAAGCGCGATCCGCCATAGATTAAGGTTACCGGATTCAGCCAATACCGCAGAGAGATGGTCTTCGTCTCCGGCGGATGCCCCGCCTGAGGTCAAAATTGCGTCACAGCGCTTTGCAGCCCCGTCAAGCGCCGATATAACCGCAGCATGATCATCCACTGCATGGCCCAGATCAACCGGCTCAAACCCCCAGTTTTTCAACAATTCCAACAGCATCGGCCGGTTGGCATCATATATCTGGTGTGGTTCGGCCGTTTCGCCAAGCTGACGGATTTCTTCGCCGGTTGACAACACCCCGACCCGCAATTTCTTATAAACCTCGATCTCGGGAATATTCAGCGCTGCCATCAGCGCAATTTCCGCCGCAGCGATTTTTTTGCCCGCCTTAACCGCTGGTTGTCCTTTCAGCACGTCTTCGCCGGCTTTTCGACAATTTGCACCGGCTTTCAGGCCGTGCTGAAAATAAACCATGCCATCTTTTAGCGCGACATCTTCTTGCATAACCACCGTATCAACCCCGACAGGAAGCTTGGCGCCTGTTAAAATTCGAATGGCGAAACCGGCAGGAACCGCGCCTGCAAAAGGCGCACCGGCAGCCGAGCGCCCGTCAACCAGCGGCAATGCGTCTTGATAAGACAAATGGGCAAATCCATAACCATCTACGGCCGCATTTGCATAAGGCGGATTGGATCGTGTTGCGATGGCATCATGCGCCAGAACCCGCCCGCCAGCGGCGATTGTTTTAACGGTTTCCACCCCGACCACCAGATCCACGGCGGCACGTAAATGGGCCAGTGCATCGTCAACCGGGGTCCAGTTTACGCCTGCGGGCAGTGCAAAACAATCATCTTTCAATTGCGGAGCTTTGGTCATGTTCGGCTTTCTTGTGGTTGTTGTGCCAGATATTCCCGGGCTTTTGTCAGGTCATCAGGCGTGTTGACGTTAAAAAACGGATCAAAGGCAAAGCCTTGAAAACAGACATTGGCACAGCCTTTGGGTTCGGTCCATTGCACAACCTTGCGCAACCCGTCTTTCAGGGATTGGCGAAGGTCTTCGCGCAGGGATACATCCCACAGCCCGAATGTCGGGTGACGGTTAAACGGGCGTTCAAGGTCGGGCGTGGTGGCCATGGCCAGCGGTGTTGCATCAGATACAATGCCCATTTGCAATGCCACAACCAGATGTTCGGGAAAAAACGGCGTATCGGCGGCAACGGTTACGATCTGGTCAAACCCGTTATCAAACGCCCAGTCCATGCCCGCCAAAACCCCCGCCAACGGGCCTGCATATCCGTCAATGCTGTCATGCATCACCGGCAGGTTAAACCGGCTTAAACGGGCGGCATTTCCGTTGGCATTCAGCGCCATTCTGGCAACCTGCGGTGCAAGCCGTTTAATCACATGTTCCAATATCGGCTTGCCACCAAGATCAAGCAGAAATTTGTCACCGCCCCCCATGCGGGTGGAACGGCCCCCTGCCAGAATAACACCAGCGGGTTTCATTTTCGGCCTGATTCTTTAGAGTCATTGGCAATCTGTTTAAGGTCGGCATCCCAGATCAGGCGGTCCTCGCCGCTTAGGCAGATAAACCGTTTGCCGCGCATCCGGCCAATTAGCGTCATGCCGACCTGTTTGGCAATTTCCACACCCCATGCGGTAAACCCCGACCGCGAGGCCAGAACCGGAATGCCCATCAGCGCGGTTTTGATCACCATTTCCGAGGTAAGGCGACCAGTCGTATACATGATTTTATCTGCGGCAACCGCGTTTTCCATCACCATCCAGCCGGCGATTTTATCTACCGCGTTATGACGGCCCACGTCTTCCATATATACCAGCGGCACATCGCGCTGGCATAAAACCGAACCGTGAATGGCCCCCGCTTGTAAATAAAGGCTGGGCATGGTGTTGATTTCATGGGCCAATTTATACAGCCAACTGGTTCTGACCTCGGTTGCAGGCAGATGAACCTTGTCCAGCCCCTCCATCATATCGCCAAAAACCGTGCCGACCGCACAGCCCGAGGTTCGGGTTTTTTTCTTGAGCTTTTCTTCAAAATCGGTGTGGCGCTTGGTGCGCACCACAACGGTTTCGATATCGTCTTCATAGTCAACGCCGGTAATCACATCATCACCCAGCAACATACCCTGATTGCGCAGATACCCGACCGCCAGATATTGAGGATAATCGCCAATGGTCATCGCCGTGACGATTTCCTGTTTATTCAGGTAAATGGTAAGCGGGCGCTCTTCGATCACTCGGATTTCCTGATGCTCACCGCTATGATCAATGCCGGTCACCGCCCGCGTTAAGCGAATATTGTCGGGGTTTGGTTTGATCAGCAATGTTTTTGACACAGGTCACAACCTTTGATTGGTTATTGGCAGATAGCCCGCCTAATATGCCCCGAAATTTGCAACAGGGGCTTTGGGATGTCTAGCACAAGAACCGCCTTTTATCACGGTATTCTCGCCGGAGCGCCATTTTTATTGATGGCAGCGCCGTTTGGCATGTTGTTCGGGCTGGTTGCATCCGAAGCAGGGCTGGATATTTACCAAACCGTGGCAATGTCGGTGATTGTGGTTGCGGGGGCATCGCAATTTTCGGCATTACAAGTGCTGGTGGACGGATCGCCGTTTTACATCGCGGTACTGACAGGGCTGGCGGTAAATATGCGCATGCTGATGTATTCGGCATCTCTGGCACCGCATCTTGGCAAAGCTGCAAAATGGCACCGGATTATTGCCGCATATTTTCTGATTGATCAAACCTATGGAGTGTCTATTCTTGAGCTGGACAAAAAGCCCGATATGTCGGTTTCAGCCAAGCTTGGGTATTTCTTTGGCACGGCAACGCTGATTTTTCCGGTTTGGTATGGGTCTACGTTGGTGGGCTATCTGGTTGGCAACACCATTCCGCCGCAATTCGCACTGGATTTTGCGGTGCCGATCATGTTTATCGCGCTGGTGGCACCCAGCCTGCGCAGCATTCCGCATCTGGTTGCCGCCTTTGTTTCGGTCATTGTCGCGCTGGCCTTGGCATGGATGCCCTATAGCCTGTGGCTGATTATTGCAGCACTGGCGGCAATGATTGCCGGGGCAGAAACCGAACGCCGGATGGCGGCGCAAACATGAGCAACCTTTCAATCTGGCTGACCATTATTTTTCTGGGCATCGGCACTTATTTGATCCGCTATTCCTTTATCGGGTTGTTTGCAGACAAAAAACTGCCCGACTGGCTGTTGCGTCATTTGCGCTATGTGCCTGCCGCCGTGATGCCGGGGCTGGTGGCCCCGCTGGTGGTTTGGCCTGCCGCAACGGGCGGTGATCCTGACCCCGCCCGCCTGATTGCCGCTGCGGTGGCGCTGGCAATCGGGGCGATATGGCGCAGCGTGTTAGGTGCTTTGATTATTGGCATGGCGGTTTTGTATCTGGTGCAATATTTGCTGGCCTAAGCGCCGCTTAATGCCCTAAAGCGGCAGTGCTGTGGTTTTGAAAACCGTGCGCAAGGCAAAACTGCTTTGCATTTGCACAACACCGGGCAGGCGCGCCAGATATTGTTTGTGGATACGGGCAAAATCATCGGTATCCTTTGCCACGACTTTTAACAGGTAATCCGCGCTGCCGGCCATCAGATGGCATTCCAGCACATCCGGTATCAATGCCACCTGTTTTTCAAACACTCCCAGAATTTCCTCGGATTGGCCCGTAAGCGTGATTTCGACGAACACCGTTGTCCGCCGGTCGACCTTGCGCGGATCAAGCAACGCAACATATGCACGGATAACCTTGTCCTTTTCCAGCCGTTGCACCCGACGATGACAGGCCGAGGCTGACAGAGCCACCCGATCGGCCAGTTCCGCATTGGGCATACGACCATCTTTTTGCAGCCATGTTAGAATCTTCAGATCAAGCGCATCCATTCTTGACATTGCAATATCCTTCGAAAAATTACCGTGTTTAGCGTTTATTATGCGAATAACCCCCCGTTTGGCAACGCATATTCGCAAAGCATTAGGCGTTCATTTTGCACAATATTTGCACCAATACCCCTCCTTCAGGCCCATATTTCAGGAGCAAAACAATGCTGATCGGCTGTCCAAAAGAAATCAAGAATCAAGAATACCGTGTCGGGGTAACCCCCGCCGCCGCACAAGAGGCCATTTCCCATGGTCATAGCGTTATCATTGAAACCAATGCCGGCATCGGCGCAGGGTTCCCCGATGAAGATTATACCGCCATTGGCGCGGAAATTGTTGATACGGCCGAAGAAATATTTGCCCGTGCCGAAATGGTGGTCAAGGTAAAGGAACCCCAAGCGGTGGAGCGCGCCCAACTGCGCGAGGGGCAAATATTGTTCACCTATCTGCATCTGGCCCCCGATGAACCCCAAACCCGAGATCTGTTGAAATCAGGTGTTACCGCGATTGCTTATGAAACGGTTACAGACCGTATGGGTGGCCTGCCTTTGCTGGCCCCGATGTCCGAAGTTGCGGGCCGGTTGGCCCCGCAAATGGGCGCTTGGACCTTGCAAAAAGCCAATGGCGGGCGCGGTGTGCTGATGGGCGGTGTGCCGGGCGTTGGCCCTGCCAAAGTTGTGGTGATTGGCGGCGGTGTGGTTGGCACCCATGCGGCCAAAATCGCGGCGGGCATGGGCGCGGATGTTACGGTGCTGGATATGTCTTTGCCTCGCATGCGCTATCTGGATGATGTGTTTGGCGGCGTGTTCAAAACCCGTTATGCCTCCAAGGGTAACACGGCTGAACTGGCATACGAGGCCGATATGGTGATCGGCGCGGTGCTTATTCCCGGCGCTGCTGCCCCCAAATTGATCAGCCGCGCGCAGCTTGGCCTGATGAAACCGGGCGCGGTGCTGGTGGATGTGGCCATTGACCAAGGTGGCTGTTTTGAGACCTCGCGCGCCACCACCCATGATGATCCGATCTATGAGGTCGACAGCATTATGCATTATTGCGTGGCCAATATGCCGGGCGCGGTTTCGCGCACATCGACCATTGCACTGGGCAATGCCACCATGCCGTTTATGATGGCCATCGCCAACAAAGGCTGGCGGCAAGCGCTTGAGGATGACGAACATCTGCTGCGCGGGTTGAACACCCATGCGGGGCATCTGACCTATGCGGCTGTTGGCAAAGCGCTGGAGATTGATGTTTTATCGCCATCGCTGGCGCTGAAAAAGTAAATCGGCTGGCCCCGCAATAGCGGGGCCAAACCTTCAGGCTTTTTTCAAAAGATCGCGAATTTCAACCAGCAATTCTTCTTGTGTCGGTCCTTTGGGTTTTTCAGGCGCGGCTTCTTCTGCGGGTTTTTCAGATGCTGCTTTGGCTTTGTTCACCGCTTTGACCAGCATGAAAACCACAAAAGCCACAATCACAAAATTGATGATAGCCATGATGAACGAGCCATATTTGAATGCACCCGCATCAGGATCATCGCTCAGCAAAATCATCATCGATGCAAAATCAACACCGCCGGTAAACAGGCTGATAATCGGGTTGATCAAATCAGCCACCAATGACGAAACAATCGCCGTAAACGCAGCCCCGATAATAATACCGACCGCCATGTCCATTACATTGCCTTTGGCAATAAAATCTTTGAATTCCTTAAGCATAATAGCCCCCTATAGTGTTGAATGCCTGA
>JALSGU010000354.1 GCA_026982575.1 Paracoccaceae bacterium
CGCAGCTGCGTCGACCTCTTTCAAGGCATGTTGGTGGTCGGGGCCGTGCATTACGATCAGGGCTTTGCCTTTGGCCGCCGCATACCCCGCATCAAACGCCGCGTTCCACTGTTTGTATTTGTCGCCAAAACGCACCACCACAATATCAGCAGAATCAATCGCGTTTCGAGTGCGAATAGCGTTTAGTTTTGCGCCCTTATGGTCATGCCAGAATTTATTTTCCTCGGGCCCCATAATGATAACCCCCGCATCGTCGGATGTAGCATGGTCGGTTACCGGCGCTGAAAATTCAACATCCAGATCCGCCGCTGCGGTTTCGATTTCGACCCGCCAATTGCTGTGGATTTCCCCACTCAAATAGATTTTCATGCGCGCAATTCTCCTCCGGTTATTTTGGTGACCGAGGCGATAATCCTGTCGGAAACCGCCTCTATTTCTTTGTCGGTCAGGGTTGCGTTTACGGGCTGTAAACGCACGGTTATCGCGACAGATTTCTTGCCATCGGTGTTTTTTCCCTCAAATATATCAAACACGGATATGTCTGAAATCAACTTTTTATCCGCATTACGCGCGGCTTTTATCAGTTTTTCAATCTCAAGGCTGGAATCAACTAAAAACGCAAAATCCCGCTCAACCGGTTGCAGATCATTTAACAGCAAGGCCGGTCGCGCCTTGGTTTTGGCCTTTTTGAACGGCACGTTATCTGGGAAAAGGGTAAAGGCAACCGCCGCGCCCTTGATGCCCATTTCTTTCAGGATTTTCGGGTGCAATTCGCCAAACACCGCCAACGGATTTTTAGGGCCTAAGGACAACACAGCCGAACGCCCCGGATGGAACCATTCAGGCGCATTGCGCATTACCATCAGGTTAGCAACCGGCGCGCCAATGGCCGATAACGCCGCTTGGGCATCTGCCTTGGCATCCAGAAAATCAACCGCGCGGCGGGTGTTATGGATGTTGCGCGGCGCAGTGTGGCCAATGCGAATGCCGCAAGCCATGGTGCTTTGATCATCGGGTTCGGCGCCAACAAACCCCTGCCCGATTTCAAACAGGGCAATATCGCCAAACCCGCGCGCCTGATTGCGCGCTGCGGCTTGCAGCAGGCTGGGCAACAGGTTGGGGCGCATATGGCTCATCTCGGATGAAATCGGGTTGTTCAGGCGCACCGCATCACTGCCGCCGCCAAACAATTCTGCCGATTTCCGGTCAATAAAGCTATAGGTCACACATTCATTCATCCCCAGCGCGGCAATGGAACGCCGCAGCATGGATTGGCGTTTCTGGGTCGGGGTCAGCACAGGGCGCGCCACACCGGGCAATTGGCGCGGCATTGGTTTGCCTTGCAGTTTGGTCAGGCTGGCAACCCGTGCGATTTCCTCAATCAGGTCCGCCTCGCCCTGCACATCGGGGCGCCAGCTTGGCACATCAACCCTATTGTCGGGGTTCACGGTAAAGCCCAGATCGGTCAGGGTTTTGATTTGATCAGCCGCAGGAATATCCATACCGACCAGCGAAATTACGCGGTCTGTATCCAAATTGTATTGCCGCGATGTATCAGGCACAGCACCGGCGACAACCATTTCAGACGCCTCGCCACCGCAAATATCCAGAACCATCTGGGCAGCCAGATCCAGCCCAACCGGCGTGAATGCAGGGTCAATACCCCGTTCAAACCGATAGCGCGCGTCTGAATTTATTTTCAGCTTTCGACCTGTCATGGCAATGGTGATCGGGTCCCAATAGGCGCTCTCGATAAATACATTTACGGTTTCATCGGTGCAGCCCGACGCCATGCCACCCATAACACCGGCAATGCTTTCCACGCCGTTATCATCGGAAATGGCCACCAT
>JALSGU010000355.1 GCA_026982575.1 Paracoccaceae bacterium
CGCACCAGCAAACCGGGAAAATTGGCCAATATGCTAAAGGCGGATGTTGTGTCGGTTTATCCGCAGCTTGCCGATATTGAACTGACCCATCACTGGGAAGGCTTAATGGGATATACCCGCCACAAAATGCCCTTGATCGGGCAGGTTGACAAAAACCTGTGGATGGCAACGGCGTTTGGCGGGCATGGCTTGAACACCACCGCCATGGCAGGATGTTTGATTGCGGCAGCAATTGCGGAAAAGGATGAAACCTATAGGCAGTTCGCAGCCTATAAGCCGGTTTGGGCCGGCGGCATATTTGGACGCATTACTGTGCAATTAACCTATTGGGGCATGCGGTTCCGTGACCGGCTCGATGAGCCGCGTAGACCGGATTAGACCCTTCAGTTAATCCCAGACCACATCTTCAGGAGCTGTTTTTTTCGCGGTTTTCGCTAGTTTGCGATCTGCACGAATGCGGTTGCCTTTGCCGCCAAACAAGCCGCGTACCCCCCCCATAAACCCGTAAGCACCGCTGGAAATCCAGACAGGTAATGACAGCAATGCCGGTGTGACCACCAATGTCAGAACCGTGGCCAGCCCCAGCCCGAATACCACCGCTGTTGCCAGTTGTTTCCACCATAGCGCGGTGGGCGCATCAACGGTATAGCCGCCATTGATAAAATCAATCGACAGGCCCAGCATCATCGGGGCCAGCCCCGCCATTGTGGTAATGGTGGTTAGCAAAACCGGCCTGATACGGGCCTCGGCGGTGCGGGTGATGGCCTCTAGCTTGGGCAGAAATTTGGAATATTCCTGATAGGTATCGATCAACACAATATTATTGTTCACCACAATCCCTGCCAGCGCAACAATGCCGGTGCCGGTCATGATAAAACTGAACGGCTGGCCCATAACCATCATGCCGATCAACACACCGGTGGTTGACAGCACCACCGCCACCAGCACCAGAATGGAGTGGTAGAACGAGTTGAACTGCGCCAGCAAAATCACAAACATCAGCCCCATGGCGCCGGCAAAACCAACCATCAAAAAGGCGGCGGTTTCGGCTTGTTCTTCGGTATCGCCGGTGAATTCCCATTCAATGTTTCGCGGTAATTCTGCCTCGGTTTCCAGCCATTCGGTCAGTTCGATAACTTTTTCATTGGCGTTCACCCCGTCAACCACACCGGCGGTGACGTTAAAATACCGCTCCTGATCTATGCGGTTGATCTCGCCCAGTTTAGGCACGGGGGATCGGGTGACAAAATTTGACAAAGGCACCAAGGCCTGCGGGGTGCGCACCCGCAAAGTATCAAGGGTGGAAAGCAGCCGGTCTTCTTCGGGGAAACGTACCCGAATGTCGATTTCCTCGTCCGAGGCATCGGTGCGCATAGTGCCAAGGGTCAGCCCCCGTGTTACCAGCTGCACCATGCCGCCAATACTGGCCACATCGGTGCCAAACCGGCCCGCCTGTTCGACATCCACGTCCAACTGCCAGTCAATGCCGGGCAGGGGACGGGTGTCTTCCTGGTCTTTCAGGTCAGGGTCTGCGTTCAGGTGGTTACGGATATATTCGGTGGCGGTTAGCAGGTCTTCCCAGTTGGAGCCTTTGACCCGCAAAAACACCGCTGCGCCGCTGGCCGGACCTTGGGATTGCTCGACAATCTGGGCCTGCACACCGGGAATAGCGGCAAGGCGATCGTCAATCTCGGCGATAATATATTTGCCAAGCACGCGTTCATCATAAGGTGCCAGTTCGATCTGGATCTCGCCAATGGTATCAATTGGTTTTACTGCACCGCCATTATTGGTGTTAAGCCCGCCGGAACCGGCAAAAGCAAACACATAGGCCACGCCTTCAACATCTGTAATGGCTTCTTCGGCCAGCAGCACCAGCCGGTCTTTTTCTTCCAGCGATAAATTGCCCCGCGCGCGCACATAAGCCACAGCGCGTTCGGGTTCGGTTTCGACAAAAAACTCAAAACCGTTGCCGTATTTTCCGTAAAGGTTAAAGACGGTTGAAACAAACAGACCAACGATTACCAGGGTAATAATCGGCATAAACGGATTGCCGGAAATGAAACTGATAAACCGGCCAAACGCACTGCGTTTATAGCCGGCCTTTATTACTTTTTCACGGACAGCCGGTTTCAGGCTGCCAATGAAAATAGACAAAAGCATCGCCGCCACAACAAACCCTGCACTGCCCATCAAAAGGTTTTGGCCCAAAGCTGTCATAATTCCGTAAAATGCTGCAACTGCTGCTGCAAGACTGAATACAATGCGCAGCAAAATATGCATTCTTTCGCGCAAACCATCAGAAATATTCTGCATGATGCGTGAAATTCGCCCCGCAACCCCGCCAACAACCGGCAGATAAACCAGCGCCACCAACAAGGATGCCGACAATACAATAATAATGGTTACCGGCAGTTTGCTCATAAACTGGCCAGCAATGCCCGGCCAGAATAAAAACGGCAAAAACGCACAAAGCGTGGTGGCGGTTGATGAAACAATCGGCCAGAACATACGTTTGGCCGCCATGCCATAGGCGCGCATCGGGCCGATGCCTTGCTGCACTTTTTTATCGGCATATTCCACCACCACAATCGCGCCATCCACCAGCATGCCCACCGCCAGAATAAGCCCGAACATCACAATGTTTGAAATCGGAATGCCCATCACCGACAAAATCGCAAATGTCAGCAGGAATGACGTTGGAATGGCAAAGCCAACCAACAGGCTGGAGCGAATGCCAAGCGCTGCCAGCACCACAATCATCACCAGCGCAATCGCGGTAAGGACCGAGGCCAACAGCTGGTCAACCATGCCCTGCACCTCGGAGGAACTATCGAGGCTGAAATTGACCTCGACCGCCTGTTTCAGCTCTTCGGGCCATTCTTCAATATGGGCGGCGACTACTTCTCGCACCAAGGCCACCGTATCAATCAGGTTGGCGCCTTTGCGTTTCACCACCTGCAACGCCACGGTGTCTTCGCCGTTAAATCGTGCGGTGCCTTGGCGGTCCTCGAATGTTAAGCGGATATCGGCGATATCGCCAATGGTGATCATGCGATCACCGTTGCGTTTTACCGGCAGGTCAAAAACATCCTGCGGTTCGTCAAATGCTGACGGAATTTTAATCGCATAGGCACCGGTGCCAACCTGCACCTCGCCCGCTGCAATCAGGCGGTTGTTATTGCTGACCGCATTGATCAATTCACCAGCGGTTACGTTATAGGCCTCCAGCTTTAGCGGGTCGATCACCACTTCCAGCATCTCGTCGCGCTGTCCGGCAATGCCGACCTCCAGCACTTCGCCCATAGCCTCGATTTCCGATTGCAGGTCTTTGGCAACCTGCAACAGGGTGCGTTCGGGCACAGCCCCCGACAGGGCGAGAATGATAATCGGAAATTCGGAAAAATTGATCTCGTTGATGGTGATGGAGCTGACGCCGTCGGGCAGGGAGCCTTCGGCTTGGGAAACCTTGTCGCGCACATCGGCCAAGGTGGCCTCGCGGTCCCAGTCAAACCCGAATTCAAGGGCAATACCGCCATAACCCTCGGCGGCGGTGGATGACATGGTATCCAGCCCTGTGGCATCGCCAAGCTTGTTTTCCAGCGGTTTGACCAGCAAGCGCTCGGAATCCTCGGCAGAAATACCGGGGTAAACGGCGGAAACAAACAGCACCGGAATATCGATATCCGGCGCGCCTTCTTTTGGCAGGTTGGCATAGGAAAACCCGCCGGCAATGATCGACATGGCAATAAATGCCAGAATCATTCTGGCGCGGCCAATGGCCCAGTCAACCACACCAACCATTAGTTTTGATCCTGCATGGTTACGGTTATGGCGCGACCATCGGTGACATATTCTTGGCCCACGACGATAACATCCACCGTATCAGGCAGGCCTGAAAGCCAAAATCCGTCCAATGCATCGCGGATGATTTTCACGGGAACAAACCGCGCCACGTCATCTACGGCCACACGTACGCCCAGATTTCCATCATTATCCAAGGTTAAAACATGTTGGGGCAGCAAATGTGCGATCTCGCCCGCGGTTTCGATAACAATTTCAGCGGTTTGCCCGTCACTGATGCTTTGGTCCGCGTTATCAACCGTAACTTCCAACCGGAATGTGCGGGTCAGAGGATCAGCCGAGCGGGAAATAAAGGTCACTTGGCCCACAACCTGACGCCCTGAAATCAGCCGCGCGCCCGCCCGTTGGCCAACTTCCAGCGCAATCACGTCCAGCTCCGGCACATAGCCAACCAGTTTGATGGTATCGAGCGCAATCACCGTGGCGCATAACCCGCCCGGTTGCAAAAGACTGCCGATTTCGGTGGTGTCTGATTCCAGTATACCGGCAAATGGCGCATGAATGATCAACTGATCCATCATGCGTTCAACGCTTAAGACCCGCGCTTTGGCAGATTCAAGCCCCGCCATGGCAGAAATGGCATTGTTTTCAGCCCCGAACCCGCGTTCGGCCAATTGGGTGGCCACGTTTGCGTTGGCTTCGGCTTCGGTCTGGCGGGCTTTGGCCTCGGCCAGCTGGGATTGCAATGTGCCTGCATCCAGTTCGCACAATATTTGCCCAGCCTCGACACTGGCACCGCGCCGTAAAGGTTCAGACACCACACGGCCCGAGGTTTCGGAGCGCACATCGACCCGCCTTGCGGCTTCGGTCTGGCCGCGCAGCAAGATGCCCGATTGCACCGGCTGCGCGTTGGATCGCAATGCAACAACCGAAACCGCGGGGTTAACCTCGGGGATCAACGGTTCAACAATTTCGGCATCCTGAGGGGTGGCACCGGCAAATGCCAGCAATGCCTCGCGCTCCATAATAATTGCGTAGATAAACATCGCCACAAGCAGGGCGGTTAATATATGAACTATTCGCATAAAGGCGCTCCTGATAAACCGGTTTTAATAATATTACCGTCAGATTTGTGAACACCTAAGCCTTTGACGGTGCAACAACAAGGTGTAGCCATAAAAGCAGGCATTTTTATCCGACCTTCAAAAACCGGCATAAATCCCCAATGCTGCGCCTTTACCTTTGCATCCCCATTGCCAACCCGATACAGTTCGCGCCGATAACCAACGGAGAAGTTAAGTGAGCGAATCTGATTCCTTTATATCCGAAGTCACCGAAGAGGTGCGCCGCGACCGGCTGTTCAAGACCTTCAAAAAATATGTATGGGTGCTGGTTCTGATCGTGATCGCGATTGTCGGCGGAACCGTCTATAACGAAGTAAGCAAAAACAACAAAGAAAAACAGGCCCGCGTTATTGGCGACCAGATGCAAGCCGCAATTGCCGCCAGCGATACAGGCGCTTTGAAAGCCATTGCCAGCGAAGACACACCTGCGGCGGTTTTGGCAAATTTCCAGCTTTCTTCGGTATTGGCCGAAGCAGACGATATCGAAGGCGCAGTGGCCGCGCTTATGAATATCACCGGCGATACAGATCTTTCCAGAGCTTATACCGACCTTGCATGGTTGAAAATCATCATGCTGAACGGTGCAAATATGGCCACGGAAGAACGCGAAGATATCCTTGATGCTTTGGTGCAGGAAACCGGCGCTTATCGGTTGCTGGGCATTGAACAGCGGGCATTGCAGCATATTCGCGACGGCAACACAGATGCAGCACTTGATGATCTGGCACGGATACTTGCGGATGAAACCCTGTCTCAGGGCTTGAGAAATCGTGCACAACAGTTAACAATAAGTCTGGGCGGCACGCTGGAAACAGCCAGCAACGGATAATTTTGCAGAGGCGGGTTCATGAGTATTTTTTCAACCAAGAAAAAACTGCACAGGTTCGGGTGGATGTTCATGGCATTGGCAGCGCTAACCGCTTGTGGTGGCAATGATACAATCCTGCCCGGTGAACGCAGCTCTATCCGGCCCCAGGAAACGGTTGTGGTGCAAAATGCTGCTGCGCCCATTAATCTTGGCGCGCCTGTCAGCAATGCAAACTGGGCGCAAAAATCCTATTCTGCCAGCAATGCGGTGCCGCATCTGGCATTATCGGCAACCCCCACCCTGCGTTGGAGCACCAATACCGGCCGCGGCAATACGGATCGCTCGCGCATAACTTCCGAACCGGTTGTCGCAGGCGGGGTGGTGTATACGCTGGATGCCGCAAGCGTGGTGCGGGCCAATTCCGCCAGCGATGGCGGATTGATCTGGTCTGCCGAATTATTACCCTTGCTGGAGAAATCGGGCGTTGAAGGGTTTGGCGGCGGCATCGCTTTTGAAAACGGCACTTTGTTTATCGGCACCGGATTTGGCGAAATGCTGGCGCTTTCTGCCAGCAATGGCGCAGTGCAATGGCGTTATGAATTCGACGCGCCGATCCGTTCTGCCCCCACAGTGGCTGACGGACGGGTGTTTTTTGTAACCCGTGATGATATCGCCCATGCGCTGCGCGCCACCACCGGTGAATTGCTCTGGAGCATTCCCGGACCGCGCGCCACCAATGCGGCCATTCTTGGCGGGGCCAGCCCGGCGGTAAATGGCACATTGGTGGTATTTCCGTTCAGCTCGGGCCGTGTTTTTGGCGTGGCAACCGATGGCACAGGCCGTTGGCAGGCGGATGTCAATGCCACGCGGCTTTCAACCACGCGCGGCACCATTGGCGAAATTACCGGTGATCCGATTATGATCGGTGGCCGTATATATGTGGCCAACCAAGGCGGCCAAACCGTGTCGCTTACCCAGAGCAATGGCGCCCAGAACTGGACCTTGGCCGAGGGTTCCCTAAGCGCGGGTGCCGCGATTGGCGGGTCTTTCTTTATTGTAACCGACCGCGCAAGGTTGATGCGCATCAATGCCAGCAACGGCGATGTTATCTGGGCAGTGCAACTGCCCGAATATGCCAACGCAACCAAACGCAAAGGTTTTATCCTGCATCACGGGCCGGTTGTGGCGGGCGGGCAAGTGTTTGTGGCAGGGGCTGACGGGCGTTTGCGCGCCTTTGATCCCGTAAGCGGCGCGGCGACTTATTCGGTCAATATTCCGGGTGGCGCGGCGTCTGGCCCTGTGGTTGCGGGTGGTGTGATGTATATCCAATCCAGAAACGGCAAACTTCACGCTTTTCAATAAGGGTTTTACCCTATAGTAAGCGCAGCTTGGGGCATTGGCCCCTGATCCTGTTTTCAAAGGCAAATCCCATGTCATTTTCACTGGCCATTGTCGGACGTCCGAATGTTGGTAAATCTACGCTGTTCAACCGTCTGGTTGGCAAGAAACTGGCCTTGGTTGATGACCAGCCCGGCGTCACGCGCGATTTGCGCGAAGGTGCGGCGCGGTTGGGGGATCTGCGCTTTACCGTGATTGACACCGCAGGGCTGGAACAAGCCACCGATGAAAGCCTGCAAGGCCGGATGCGCGCGCTTACGGAACGCGCGGTGGATATGGCCGATGTGTGCCTGTTTATGATTGACGCGCGCGATGGCGTTACCCCCGATGATCAGGTGTTTGCCGAAATTCTGCGCAAACGGGCCGACCGTGTGATTGTTGTTGCCAACAAAGCCGAGGGCAAAGCCGGCGAGGCAGGTTTTTACGAGGCCTATACGCTGGGCCTTGGCGAACCTTTGCAGATTTCTGCCGAACATGGCGAGGGCATGGAAGACCTGTATCAAATCCTGATGCCAATTTCCGATTCCTTTGAAGATAACAGTTTTGAGCCCGAAACCAATATCGATATTTCGGACGAGGTGGATGAGGAAGGCTTGGCTGCAATCATCCCCGATGACCGGCCTTTGCAAATTGCTGTTGTGGGCCGCCCCAATGCAGGAAAATCAACCCTGATCAACCAGATCATCGGCGAAGAACGCCTGCTAACCGGTCCCGAGGCCGGCATTACCCGCGATTCTATTTCCGTAAACACCAACTGGGAAGGCCGTGATTTCCGTATTTTTGACACGGCAGGCATGCGCAAAAAAGCCAAGGTGCAGGAAAAGCTGGAAAAGCTTTCGGTATCGGATGGGTTGCGGGCGGTAAAATTTGCCGAAGTCGTGGTGGTGTTGCTGGATGTGCAAGTGCCGTTTGAACAACAGGATCTGCGCATCGCCGATTTGGCCGAGCGCGAGGGCAGGGCTGTGGTGCTGGCGGTTAACAAATGGGATCTGGAGACCGAAAAACAGATCAA
>JALSGU010000356.1 GCA_026982575.1 Paracoccaceae bacterium
GATGCAAAGCTTTCCCGTTGAACTTGCTCAATCTGATCAGCTGAAGCGCAAATCCGCATGATTCAAGCCATTTGACCCGAATCAGCGCGCAGCCACCGCGCACATCATATCTTCTTTGGCACAGGTTCCACACATTTCGACCCAAGCCACACGCTCCGTTTCAAGTTGCACGCCATCAGCATCAAGCACACATCGAATGCGTTTCTTTCCAAGCCGCGATAGCGTACCTTGCGGTACCCAAGCTGGTGCTTCATCATCGCAAACGGATGCTCGACCCTCGATCGGGCCTTGGAAACAAGTACATTCCAGCGATCCTGCCAGTCGTACAACTCGGCTTGGCCGCGTGTTCTCTTATAGACGATCGCATCGATCACGCCACGCTCGCGCAAGGAGTTGCGTCGGTCTTTCGACGAATACGCGCTGTCGGCGTACACGATTTCTTCTTCACCTTCAACGAGTTCGTCGATGCACTTGCTGTCGTGCACCTTGGCCGTCGTCACTTTGTAATCGGTGACCACACCCGACATATCGCAGGCGATGTGCGCCTTGTAGCCGTGATGGGTTTTGCCGTGCTTCTTGGTGAAACTCGCGTCCTCGTCGCGGGTGTTTTCGCCTTCGTCATTCTTTGATCCTGTGGATTGCTCGATGATCGTCGCATCGACCATCGTGCCTTCACGGACAAGAAAGCCCTGTGAATCAAGGTGTTTGACGACGGATTGGAAGAGGTAGTCATCGAGTTTGGCTTCGCGCAGCCGCTTGCGGAACTTGACGAAGGTCGTCTCGTCGGGCGTGGCGTCGGTGAACGAAAGCCCGACGAACTTGCGGAAGCTGATGCGATCGAGGAGTGCTTCTTCGAGCCCCGGGTCCGAGAGATTGAACCACTTGGCGAGCATGATGCACTTGAGCATCATCGTCGGCTCCCAGGGCGGCCTGCCCGCGCCGTGCGATTTGTATTCGGGGAGTTGCTTGATTGGGTGTGCGAGTTTTTCCCAAGGCGTGGCATCGTCGAGCTTGGACAGGAGTTTGGAGGTGCGCGAAGAGCCGAGGTCTTCGAGGACGACATCGGCAAACCCCATCGGCGCATTCTTCCGGATCGGCATTGGTCAATCTCCTGTTTCAAGGCCAA
>JALSGU010000357.1 GCA_026982575.1 Paracoccaceae bacterium
GTGCCAACCAGCGGCAGGCCAAGTTTGATACTGGCAGACAGGTGGGGCTTCAGGGATTGCTCCGCTGCATCGGGTCTAATATTCATTGGGTTCTCGAAATAATTTTGCAAAGCCTATCTGAATAGCCCGATAAAGAAAGCGCTAAATTTCGGCAAGTTTGGCGGCGATAATTTTCAACAACGCCTTGTCAGTGCTGCGCGCCACCAGATTACAGCCAAAAACACCGTTCTGGATAAACGGATAAGACCCGATTGAAACATCGGGGTGTTGCGTGGCAATTTCGGCCAGCGCAGCCGCAACGCTGCCTTCGGGTTTTTCGACCCGCACCGAGATCGACAGCAAAGGCGTGCCCCCTGCAAGGGTTGGTAAAATGCTGGCCAGCATCGCATGGAAAACCGCAGGCACCCCTGCCATGACAAAGACATTGCCAATCAAAAAACCCGGCGCCTTGCTGACAGGGTTGTCAATCAGGCTGGCCCCGTCGGGGATACGGGCCATGCGCAGACGCATTTTGTTCAGGTCGGCAGGGTTGGCGTAATGGCTGGCCAGAATGGCACGCGCATCTTCACGAATGTCAATGCCGACACCAAATGCTTTGGCAATACTATCCGCGGTAATGTCATCATGGGTCGGGCCAATTCCGCCCGAGGTAAACACATGGTCAAACTGGTTTCGCAGGGCGTTTACTGCTGTGATAATTTGCGCAGGATCATCCCCCACCACGCGAACCTCGCACAGATCAATGCCAATTTCCGTCAGGGTTTTGGCCAGATGGTTGCTGTTGGTATCTTGCGTGCGCCCTGACAGAATTTCATCACCGATCACCAGCATTGCCGCGGTTGGGTTTGCCATCTTGAATCCCTTTTGGTTGCAGGTTAGGCATTTGCTATGGAATTTACAAAACCCCTTATGCGTGCCACTTTAATCAAACGGTATAAACGCTTTTTGGCGGATGTCACCCTGCCGGATGGCCGGATTGTCACCGCCCATTGCGCCAACCCCGGGGCCATGACGGGGCTGAATATTGCGGGCATGACCGTGTGGCTGGAACCCAATGATGATCCGAAACGCAAATTACGATACAGCTGGAAACTGGTTGAATCGGGCACGGGGCTGGTTGGCAT
>JALSGU010000358.1 GCA_026982575.1 Paracoccaceae bacterium
GTGATTTGTTTCTGCGCGCAATGCAATCGACAAAAGTGATTTTTTTATACCGGTAACAGAGCCAAAAATCACTTTTTTCGTTGGCATTACGGCAGAGCTCATCGCTATGAGAGCTACGCTATGAGAGCTATGCTATGAGAGCTATGCTATGAGAGCTATGCTATGAGAGCTATGCTATGAGAGCTATGCTATGAGAGCTATGCTATGAGAGCTATGCTATGAGAGCTATGCTATGAAATAGACATCATTTTAAGTAAAAAAAGACCAAAGTAGTCCATAAAATGTGAGGTCCTAAGAATAGGCCTACTTTGGGCCCTCCAGAACCGTATTTGTAGGGGGGGAGGGATCGATTGCGTTAGCAGCTGTGCGCAATGCAATCGACGAGAGTGATTATTTAATCATCCCATGGAGGGAGTAGTGTGGGACTATAGCCACCCCCCTTGTGATACAGGTCAAGATTTTAAGAATTAGGGGGTTATGAACATCAACTTTACAATACTAATAAGTGGAAAACATGACGTTATTTCCCACACAACTCTCTATAACTACAATACTAATAAGTGGAAAACACACCCAAACATATGAAATAGATACAAGAGATACACATGTATGAGCACTTATACAATACTAATAAGTGGAGATAAGTGCTCATACATGTGTGAAGGGCCCAATGGGGTGAGTGCATACAAGAGAGCATTGTGTACACTTGGTTGGCCGTCGCCACCTTACAGCTTACATCCGTTGCGCTGTAAAATCGATCAATTCTCGGTTCATACAGCGGTAAAAATGACATGAAAATTGATCAAAATGACATGAAAATCGATCAAAATGACGTAAAAAAGTCAAACTTTGCATCCAAAAATGACCCCAAAAACGATCAAAATGACCCCAAAAACGATCAAAATGACCCCCATACAGTCATTGGACCCCTAAAAATCGCCCAAATCTCGGTTACTACAGCGGCAAAATCGACCCTCAAAAAGGGGTCAAAAAGTGACTTTTTCTGACTTTTTGGCCAAAACGTGACCAAACCATCACAAAACGTCAATTTAAGTGGAGATTTACAATACTAAATTAACTTGGCGCGCCAAAAAACGGGGGGGGGGCCGGGGGGCGCA
>JALSGU010000359.1 GCA_026982575.1 Paracoccaceae bacterium
CTGCATGGCCGCATCCACATCGGTGACATGGGGCAGGATTTCATATTTTACGGTGATCAGTTTCAACGCTGCCGCCGCAATGGATTTGCTGGTTGCCGCCACCGCCGCCACCGCATGGCCATCATAAAGCGCCACGCCATTGGCCATACAGTTATGCATGGTATCGCGGGTGGCAGCACTGGAAACATCATCAAAATCAGCCGAGGTAATCACAGCTTTGACCCCGCTTAGCGCCTCGGCCGCACTGGTATCAATTGAAATGATTTTGGCATGGGGGTGCGGGCTGCGCAAAATAGCACCATGCAACATGCCCGCCACATAAGTATCGGCGCCGAACAGGGCTTTGCCGGTTACTTTTTCAATGCCATCAGGGCGCACAGGCCGTGTGCCAAGGATTTTGAATTCGCGTTTCATATTCATGCCGTTTCCCCCCGCATTTCAGCAGCTGCCGCCATAACCGAGCGGATGATTTTATCATACCCCGTGCAACGGCACAGGTTTCCGGCCAGCCAATAGCGCAATTCCTGCTCGGACGGATCCGGGTTTTTTTCCAATAATGCTTTGGCGGCAACCAGAATTCCGGGGGTGCAAATACCGCATTGCAGGGCCGCGCCTTCCAGCAAATGCCGCTGTAGCGGGTGCAGCGCGTCAGCATCGCCCATACCCTCAATGGTGGTGACCGCGCGGCCTGCAACCTCGGCGCCAAGCACCAGACAGGAGCAAACCAAACGCCCGTCCACCGTAACACTGCACGCGCCGCAATCACCGGTGCCGCAGCCTTCTTTGGCGCCGGTCAGGCCCAGTTGGTCACGCAAAACATCCAGCAGGGTTTCGCCTGGTTCGCACAGGAATTCAACCTGATCACCGTTGATTTTTGTGGATACGTGGATCTTGCTCATAAGGAACCCCCTGCCCGTTGATAGGCAATTTTTGCGGCGCGGCCAGTTAGAACACCGGCGGTTCTGGTGCGAAATTCAACCGTGCCACGACGGTCATCAATCGGGCTGCAAGCCGCAGCACAGGCTGCCGAAAGCTGATCCAGCGTTGCCGTATCCAGCCTGCTGCCAACCAGTATTTCGCCCGCATCAGCCACCAGCAAAACCGTGGGGGCCA
>JALSGU010000360.1 GCA_026982575.1 Paracoccaceae bacterium
GTTGCCGCGCCGGTGCTGGAATTTCGCTATTATGGTCCGGTTGAGGGGCGGATAATAAAGATAGACAAATCCGGCAGCCAGGCATGGCGGGTGCTTTTGGACCGTGTTGTCATGACCGAAATGCGCCCGGCGCGCACACCGGAACGGGTGCGGGTGTCATTATTCGGCTATTTGCCCGACGGGATTTTGGCGGTTGGAAACCGGGTGACACTGTTGGCCAATATGTCGCCCCCCGGCGCCCCTGCCGAACCGGGGGGCTTTGATTATCGGGTGATGGCATGGTTTGATCGGGTTGGCGCGGTCGGGTTTTCGCGAAACCCGATGCTTGAAATGCGCCCTTACGGCGATAACGGGCGTTGGCTTGACCGGCTGCGCGCCGATATTTCCGGTTTTGTTGCCAACAGTATCGGCGGCCAGAACGGCGCGTTTTCTGCCGCCATTCTAACCGGAGAGCGCAGCCGCATTGACCAGACAATTCTGGCCCAACTGCGCGCCTCTAATCTGGCGCATCTATTGGCAATTTCCGGCCTGCATATGGGGCTATTGACCGGATTTGTCTATCTGATAGTGCGTTATGGTCTGGCAGCAATTCCCCGTATTGCATTGTATTTGCCTACTAAAAAGCTGGGGGCAATGGCGGCTTTGATGGTCGGGCTTGGCTATTTGTTTATTTCGGGCGGCTCTGTGGCAACCCAGCGGGCATTTATCATGGTAGCGGTGGTTCTGGTGGCGGTAATGCTGGACAGGCCGGCTTTTACGTTGCGCGCGGTGGCTTTGGCGGCGATGCTTGTGTTGATATTTCGCCCCGAAAGCCTGAACGAGGCCGGTTTCCAGATGTCGTTTGCTGCAACCACCGCCCTGATTGGCGTGTTTGATATTTTGCGCCGCAAAACATGGTGGCGCGAGGCCCGATATGGACGGTTTGCGCGATTAATGCCGTTTTTTGCGCTGGTCATTGCGTCGTCAGTTGCAGGGTTGGCCACGGCGCCGATCTCGGCGTTTCATTTCAACCAGCTTGCCAAATTCGGGTTGGCGGCAAACCTGCTATCGGTGCCGGTTATGGGGATGCTGGTAATGCCGGCCGCAGTTGTTGCCGGGGTTTTGGCAAC
>JALSGU010000361.1 GCA_026982575.1 Paracoccaceae bacterium
TTGCGGTAACTTTTGCAGGAAGCGGCGAAAAGTAACGTAATTTTGTATAAGTTTTCCGTAGCTTTTTCAGTGGCGCTACTGGCTAAAAGAATGTTTCCACTGACGGGTAGCATAAAGCGAAATCGCCGCAGCGTTGGAAACATTCAACGAGCCAAAATCACCCGCAAACGGGATTTTGGCCATACGGTGGCAGGTTTTTTTGGTCAGCTCCCGCAGGCCCGGCCCTTCGGCCCCCAAAGCCAGCGCAATGGGCACATTGGGCAGATCTGCGGTGGCTTTTTCAAGGGTCATTTCTGCCTCGCCATCAAGGCCAATGATAAAATACCCCATTTCCCGCAAAGATGTCATGGCTTTGGCAAGGTTGGGCACCCGCTGATAAGGCTGGCGTTCCAGCGCGCCGGATGCGGTTTTGGCCAAGGCACCGGTTTCGGGGGCCGAATGGCGGTGCGGGCCGATGACTGCGCGCGCGCCAAATACTTCGGCACTACGCAAAATAGCGCCAATGTTATGGGGGTCACTGACCCGATCCAGCAGTAAAACAATGGGCGCATCATCTTTCGGGGCGCAAAGCTCCGAAACCGACCCCCAATCCAGCGGCCGCACTTCCAGCACGGCGCCTTGATGCACCGATTGCGGGTCTATCGGCGCAGAAAAATTCCGAGGATCAACAATTTCAGGCTCTATGCCCGAGATTTTGATAGCCTCTGCCAGCCGGTTCGAGGCGTTAAGCGTCACTATCAACCGCAGTTTTTCGCGCTTGGGGTTGATCAGCGCATCGCGCACTGCGTGAATGCCAAACAGCCAGAATGTTTCAGCGGCATCACCGCGTTTGCTACGTTCTTTTTCAACAATCCATTCGGGTTTTTTGTTTTTCCGCGGAGCCATGATTTGCCTTTCAAAGGGTTAGCCCCATAAACTAGAATAGCTGCGAAAGGTCAATATTCTAATGGGCATCCCCCATTTCCGGTTTTTCGGCTAAACCAACAATTTTTGCCTTGAAGTCACATAAAAGAGGCCGTAGATACGCCCCAAGGGGCCATAGCTCAGATGGGAGAGCGCTTGCATGGCATGCAAGAGGTCGGGGGTTCGATTCCCCCTGGCTCCACCAA
>JALSGU010000362.1 GCA_026982575.1 Paracoccaceae bacterium
TCTGTGTTTTTCGAGCAGGAAAAATTCGGCTTTCCCGTTGCACTGGTAGACACGCCGGGGCTAAATGATCCGTTGATGATCCGCGAAGAAATCACATTGCAAAGCCTTGAGCATTCGCAGGTTTTTGTGCTTGTTTTATCGGCGCATCAAGCTTTTTCCAGCGCCGATCTTTATCTGGTGCGCATCCTGAACGCACTGCGCCTGGACCGTTTGGTTATATTTGTAAACCGGGTTGACGAGCTAACCAACCCGGAGACCGATATTGATGCCATTCGAAAACATATTACCAAATTTATGGCAAAAGAAAGTCTGGGGACAGATATTCCGATTGTTTTCGGAAGCGCATCTTGTGCCAATAGTGCAATAAGCGGAAACACATCAAGCAATCCAAAGCGGTTGGCCGCAATGGAAAAAATTGGTGCGGATTTGGCGCAAGTCAAAAGCTGCATGGAATTCAGCAACCCGCAAGAACAGAGCGCATGGAATGCCTCGGGCTTGCCTGTTCTGGAACATGAAATCTCCAGAATGATGTTCGAGGGACCGGGAAAAGCCTGGTTAACCAGCGCACGGATCGATCTTGATAATGCGGCAAGGCTTATACTGGCCAATGCTGAAGCTGCGTTGGAAGAATTAAGGAAGACCCGGGACAAGCTGAATAACAAGCGTAGCCTGGGTGGGAAATCACGCCGCCCAGAATTCGATATCGATAAATTTGATTCAGAAAGCGAACGGCTGTTCAGAACGCTAAGACGTGTGGTTGACCGAAGCATGAATACCGCATGGTCCGATATCAGCGCGGGATTGCAGGATATTACCGAGCAGTTTATTATGGCGCATGATGAAAAATTTGCAGCGCATCTTTTGTATGCCCAAAAAAATAAAGAAAAAGCGCTCTGGTCATGTGATACGACGCCTCTGCGCCGTGAGCTAAATCTTTTTCTGGAACGAGAATTTCCGCGCATTCAAACAACCGTATTAAAAAACATCGAGCAGGGCGTGGAAAATATATCCAAAGCAATGGTAGAAGCAGGCCTGCCTGCGGCCAAGGGTTTGCGTATCAATACAGCCGAGCTGGTCGCCCAGAGCGCAAGTACATCAGCGCTTTCGAAAGTAGTGCCGATCGATATGGACGCTTCTTGGTGGCAAGGCTGGATGAGCAAGTTCAGGCGATCTACAAAAATTCGCGACAAGGTCAGCAAAATGATCCGATCCCAGTTTCTGCCAATTCAAAATGAACTGATCGAGGGCATGAGCACACAGCTTGTTGACTCGTCACATCAGGCAATTGCTTCCTATCAAAACACCCTGAATAGTTTGGTGGAAATTATCACATCCGAGGTCAAGCAACCGATGCTCGGTACTGTTGATGAAATCACACAGCGTATTCAGGAGCTTGAGGCGCGCGCCAAGGTTTGCAAGGAAATAAATGCTACTCTTAAAAAATCGTTGACCGCATAGGATTGCAATTAAATGGAAAACCGAACAGCCGATATACAATCCGGGCTTGAGCGCGCTGTTGCCGATGCAATTACAAAGCTGGCCCGAGCTGACCGCAAGGACGGAGAAATTGCCAGGGCCTATGGCGCGGCGCAGGACTTGCGCACGCTTCTTTCCCGTCCAATCAGGGTTGCCATCGGCGGCGAGTTCAGTTCGGGAAAATCAACATTTGTAAAAATGTTGCTGGGCCAGCATGTGGTGGAAATACAAGCTTCGGCCAGTGCCATGCCAACGGTACACTTTATCTATAGGGCCAACAATGCTGCCTATCGGGCTATTGGTGCCCATGCCAGCCAGGATGTGACTGATATCAACGCCCTGACCGAAGATGATTTGCGTGCGCTTGAATGTCTGGAGGTTGCAGTCGATGTGCCATTCCTGAAACAGTTCGAGATATTTGACACCCCCGGCACCGCTGATCCGTCACGCAGCGTTGACCAGTTTTTGTCGGTGGCAAATCAAGCGGATTTTGCTATCTGGTGCACCAACGCAACCCAGGCCTGGCGCGAGAGCGAAAGGCGCATGTGGGAAAACCTGCCCTTTGATTTGAAGCAGCGAAGCCTGCTTATTGTTACCCATGTGGATCTGCAGAGCATTAAGTCATCAATCAACCGCCTTATGAAGCGGCTGCAGAAAGAAGCGGCGCCACAGTTTAAAAAGGTCATTGCAATGGAGCTGCTTGCAGCCTCTGCAGCCCGCGACAAGAATGGAAAGGTTATGGACCAATCTGTTTGGGAATCCAGCGGCGGTGCTGAATGTCTTGACGCAATGACAGCAATCACCTCCGAAATCCGAAGCGACGTTTTCGAGAATGTAACATATGATCTGGAAAACAAGATCATGCCTGCGATTGCCAAGATCAAAACCGCGCCAAAAACTTTTGCATCCTATTGGTCTGATGAGCTTGCCAAGGTTAAAATAAAATTGCGCAGCACTGATAACCGGATAGCTCCGTCAGTGCACTTAAAGTTACTGGAGGAGGCATTAATGTTTCTGGATAAATCCTCCACGACCCAGCCGGAAAGCGCACAGAAAATCACAGCGCGCCTTAAAGAGGCACATGCTTATATTCAAAATACGCTTCTTCAGGAAAATACAGATACGAATAGTAAAGAAAGCAATGCTGTTATTGCGCAGCTTGAATGGGAATTCCAGCATTTGGATATGCTGGCTTAGATAAAGCGAGACTTGAAGTTCATGGATCATACACAAAACTGGATCAACTTTGACGGTAAAAAATATGTAATTAAAGACGGTGAAACTGCACTGGATGCCATGCTGCGTGGCGGCGCAAATCTCCATTTCTCGTGCCGAAAGGGATCCTGCCGATCTTGTATGCTAGAAGCCGTCTCGGGGGAGCTTGGCAAAGAAGCACAGTCACGGCTTTCGCCTGAAATGCATGAACGCAACCTGTTTTTACCTTGCGTTACCCGCACTGCCATACAGGTAGAGGCCCGTATTCCGGATCTTTCGCAATGGAACATAAAAGCCTTGGTTGCTGAAAAAAACCGGCTATCTGATGATGTATGGCAGCTTTTACTTGAGCCGTTAACCGAGATGGATTGGCGTGCCGGACAATTCATTAACCTGACCAGCCCTGAGGGGGAAACCCGCAGCTATTCATTGGCCAGCATCCGTGAAGAAGATTATTTTGCCGAACTTCATATCCGGCACTATCCCGATGGCAAAGTCAGCAACTGGGTGGCAGAAACCCTGATGCCCGGTGACGAGGTCGAGATTCAGGGGCCGGTCGGCACTTGTTACTATGATAAAGCAATGGCGGGGCAGCCGTTGCTGCTGGTAGGCATAGGCACGGGTGTTGCGCCCTTGCTGGGTGTTGCGCGGGATGCCTTGCGCCGCGGTCATGCGGCCCCGGTAGCGCTATACCACGGAGCGTCGCTGGAAAAAAATCTGTACTTAATCGAAAAGCTGGCTGCGCTTGAGGCGCAATACCCCAATTTCACGGCCCATTGCGCGGCCTCGCAAGACGGGATCAAACAGCGTGTTGTCGATATGGCGTTTATTGACCACCCCAATCTGCGTGAGCATGTTCTTTTTTTAGCCGGCTCTCCCGATAGCATTGAGGAAGCTCGAATTAAGGCGGTTGCTTGCGGTGTAAAGCTGTCATCAATTCATGCGGACCCATTTGAAACAGCTGCGCCCTATATGCCTGATGATGAAGCTAAAATCACTGCCATTAAACCGGATCCAGAGCTATGGGCCGCCCTGAAAGAGGGTGAGCTTCTTTCGCAAATTCTGGATGATTTCTATACCAGAGTCTATCTGGACCCTCGGTTGTCACCATTTTTTCAAAAGGTCACAAAAGCCCGGGTTGCGGGAAAGCAGTATGCTTTTACAGCAGGGCTGATGACCGGCGTGCGCAGCTCGTTTGTCGAGCCACCGTTTAACGCGCATCACTGGATGGTGATTTCTGACGAGCTGTTTGACTATCGTGAAAACCTGTTTTTTGAATGTGTGCGCGCCTATGATTTGCCAGAACATCTGGTTGCCAGATGGGCCAGCTTGCACGAAGTTTTTCGCCGGACTATGGTTAAAAGCGCTGAGCGCGGGCAGGTTCATAACGGGGTAGAACAAGACAAAAGCGGCTATACAGATGAAATCCTGGGTATGGACGGTATCTGTGACGGTTGCTTCGAAGAGATTCTGGAGGGAAGCCCTGTGCATATGCACCAACGTACTGGCGAGATTTTTTGCACCAAATGCAATGCAGGCACAGCCTGACTTTTAATTAGGCTTGGGGTCCGACCCAGCTTGCTGTTTTGCTCTGATGGTGCCTGTTTTGTATATTGGCATTCAGCACGAATAGAGCAAGCATAGCCAAATCCTGCAAAGAGTTGGGT
>JALSGU010000363.1 GCA_026982575.1 Paracoccaceae bacterium
GCAGGATCGTTGTAGTTTCTTTCATGGCGTATCGCTCCTTGTGAGGTTCTGGCAGGCTTTGACTCCCGCCACGATACGTCGCCTTCAAATTTTAGCCATCACCCAAATTCATGCATAACTCGAAAGCTACGCGGCTTTGACTATCTCGCCAAAGTCATCACTGGCGTCACGTTCAAAGACGGAATTGAAACCACAAACCCAGGCCAGATCGCCGCATGACCAACAATCCTCAAACACCAGATTTGACAATAACTCGCAAATCAACACATAACGGGTTAATATATTTGCCTCTGGCAGAAAAACTATTGACCGCCAAATTAACCGATACCGGAAATCACCCAATGCAGTAGCAGGACAAAAACCGGATAAACCAGCGCCCAAGGGCCAATGCTTCTAAAATAAGCCGAGAAAAATCCAAAAACCAACCCGAGCGATTAAAACCTGTCAAAGTCTAGTCCGAACAGGTTGAAGCGCCCAGTTATTTGGTTACCCTTTTTTCAACACCCGACGCCCCAGCAGTTCAGCGATTTGCACCGCGTTCAGGGCCGCGCCTTTACGCAAATTATCCGACACGCACCACAGGTTAATGCCGTTTTCAATGGTGCTGTCTTGGCGGATACGGCTGACAAAAGTCGCGTATTCCCCCACGCATTCCACCGGCGTCGTATAGCCGCCATCTTCGCGTTTATCGATCACCAGAATACCGGGGGCTTCGCGCAGGATATCGCGGGCCTCGTCTTCGTCCAGGAAATCCTCGAACTCGATATTGATCGATTCAGAGTGGCCCACAAAAACCGGCACCCGCACACATGTGGCGGTAACCTTGATTTTCGGATCAATGATCTTTTTGGTCTCGGCGACCATTTTCCATTCTTCCTTGGTGTCGCCACTATCCATAAATACATCGATATGCGGAATGACATTAAACGCGATCTGTTTGGTAAACACATCTGCGGCTTTTTCCTGCCCCGGCACATACATGCCTTTGGTTTGCAGCCACAATTCATCCATCGCGTCTTTGCCACCGCCCGAAACCGACTGATAGGTGGAAACAACCACCCGCTTGATGGTGGCACGATCATGCAAAGGTTTTAGCGCCA
>JALSGU010000364.1 GCA_026982575.1 Paracoccaceae bacterium
AAAACACCCGTGATTTTGTCGCCCAAACCTATGCGCCAGCGGTGCGGGTGGCGGCGCGCGGCGGCACATTAAAAGAAACATGGGATGCGGTGCGGGCTGCTTGTGATGAAAAATTCGGCGATTACGCGATTTATGAACATTGCCTGCCCTTTAACGTGGCCCGCGCCTATGACGAGGCCCGCGGCATAGACACGCCGCGCATCTGGACCGCCGCACGCGATCTGGAAATGTGGGCGGAATTGCAGGGATGAGACAAGAACCTGAAATCGGTGATGGCCTGAAAGCAATGAACCGTGTCATTGACCCAAAGGAAATTGCCCGTTTGATTGGAGAACTGGCCCGCTGGGTGGACCCTGAAATCTTTCGCCTTTTGCCAGTTTGGCATCCTGAAACTGCCCGAAAGCAAGCATTGTTCAAAGCTGGGTGGCAAGAGGTTCAGACCAATAACGGCAAGCCAAAGTTCGAGGGGAATTCCAAAGCCAATGCTGCGTTATCGCGTGCGCTTGGAATTTCAAAAAAGGCGCGCCCCAACTGGTCTTGTTGTCACATATGGGGAAATGACGATGCCAGTTTTAGCAAAGGCAATTCAGAAGTTAACGACCCGAAATATTATTCATGTATCGCAAACATGGTGTTGCTGCCAAACCCGCTAAAAGCATTTACGGATTCTGTTCCAGAAGTAAAATCCGCGCTACGCTTGGCTGCTTTTCAGCTTTATGGGTTTTTGCCTCAAGACAGATCTGCCCCAACAACCGAGGACACAGGTGAGTGGTTGCCCGAAGGTTGGGAACGTGGAATGGTAAACGGTATTTGCCGGATAAATCCCAGAATAAAAAAATCGGCTCAAAGTCGTGCAAATAAAATATTTGACGAATTTAATAACACAGCCGCAAATTACCCGCACCAACAAGTTAGCCGTGTCATGCGATATTGGTCAGAAAAAATTCCGGAATTTGAATTTGGAGAAGCCTCATGACCAAAATATTTGAAAAACCGCTATACCCCTACCATCCCAACCCCGATCAGGAACCGGGTGGAAATGCCCGCCATCCGGTGGTTATCATTGGCGCTGGCCCTGCGGGCCTGACAGCAGCGATTG
>JALSGU010000365.1 GCA_026982575.1 Paracoccaceae bacterium
CCGCGCGCTTTGCCACATTTCCAGATACCGATCGCGGATTTTGTCGTCGACCGTATCATCCGCAACATACCATCCCGGCTCGGTAATTTCGTTTTGCCAGAAATCGAGGATTTCCTCGTGTGAAATACCCATTTACCTGCTCCACATTGTTTTTTTCACTAAGGCACGATGTAAAATGATTCGCCACCAAAACCTTATTCTTCGTCCTCGATTTCCTGCTCGATGGCTATTTCCTGGGCAACTTCGGCAACAATTGGCGTGGTTTGCGGCATAACGGGCGTATAGGACATGGTATCGTCAATACTGATGCCTTCGCGGCGTGTCATACGATAGCTGCCGTATATTGCGATTAGCAGCATCAAAACGATCATCGCCACAAAAAAGCTGTTGGCACCAAATATTGTCATGGAATAGCCAACCACCACCGGTGTGCCAATGGCACCAACACCACCAATAAACACCAAGGCGCCCGATGCGTTGGCCATGTCTTCGTGTTCCAGATAATCATTGGTATGGGCAATCAGCAGTGAATAAAGCGGGCCGGTGCTGGCGCCAATGGTAAAGCCCATTACAAGAACAACCGAAAACGAATTGGGTAAAAACAGCCCGCCCAGCAATATTACAGAACATAGCGCCGTTATGAAAATGATCAGTAATCGCCGGTCCATCCGGTCAGACAACCAGCCGATCGGATATTGCAAAACCACGCTGCCGGTATAGATTGTGCCGATAAACAAAGAAATTTCCGCCACGGAAAACCCCGACGCTGTGCCATAAACCGCCGACATGCCAAACATGATCGAAAACACACCGCCCAGCAACAATGATCCGACCATGCCCAGCGGCGAGGTTTTGAACAGACGCTTTAACGTCATCGGGGGTGAGGTGCGAAACACCGGCGCAGGGCTGACCGACAATAAAATCGGCGCAAAAGAAATTGAAACCACAATAGAGATCACCGCAAATAGCACAAAACCGGCAGGGTCGGCAAAGTTAACAATAACCTGCGCCGCAACAATGCCCGCCATTTGCACAATCATATAAACCGATAATGCCTGCCCGCGGGTTTCATTGGTGGCGCTGTCATTCAGCCAGC
>JALSGU010000366.1 GCA_026982575.1 Paracoccaceae bacterium
GCCGAAAATTCAAGCGGGCGGGCGATAAACAGCGTGATGGTGAATATCAGGATGGAAATGGCAAAACTGGCGGCCAAGCCGATGTCAAGCACCGCCGCAGGCATGGGCAGAATCATCATGACAATGATGGAAATCAACGCAATGCTAAGCAGAACGGTTGGTTGATACAGGGTTGCTATTGTTAGCTTTGGCATAAAAAATCCTAAAATAACGCGCCGTTGGTGCCGGTTAACAGGGAGACCGATGCGCCGCCCAGCATGCCCGACGCCAGTGATCCCATCACCGCAGGCGACCCGCTGTTTTCAGCAGGAACATCCGCGGTTTGCGATGAAAACGGAGACCCCGCCGCCATGGGTGGCCCTGATAAAAACGCGTGGCGCACATCTGGGAAACGGGTGGTCATTACGGTTGGCAATACCAGCGGCACATCGGGCATTTCGCCCAAGTTGGCGCGGATCCGGTCAAATCTGGCGCGGTATCGGCTGGCGTAAACTTCGGTGCGGGAATGGTATTTGCCGGCGGCGATGGTCCAGTCGGGGTTTTCGGAATAGAGTTCCGACAAAAAGCGCGCCGCATAGCGGGCATTGGCCATGGGATCAAACATTTCCTCGATTGATTCAAAATTCTGGGAATGCCATTTGTAATTGATCTGGAAACAGCCAACATCGAATGACCGCGCCCCCGCATCGAATTTTTCCTGCACATAGGCCAAGGCCTCGGCGCGGGTATCAAACCAGAAACCGGCACCCTCCATGTTTACGGTCCATGGCCATGGCCGTAATTTGCCACCACGCGCGCGGCCGGTTTCGGTTAAGGTGATGGTATAAAGCACATCGGCCGGAATGCCGCGTTCAGCCGATGCTGCCGCGCTGGAGGCATCACAAATGGCCGATATTTCATCGGTTTCACCAAGCGCGGGGCTGGCAAACAAAAGCAGCAGGCAGATTTTGCCGTATTTTATACCCATTTGCGGATTCTCCGGTTTGGTGGGGCCGGTTTACGGGCAGTTGGTTACCAAGTCGTAAGCAGGGCAAATTATTTCAAATTTTAGCTGGCCCAGCCAAAGCAGTTGAATTATGCCAGACCCATGAATCACCCTTTGTTGCAATCTGTATTCGGCTTTCCAAAATTCCGCCCCGGTCAGGAAGAAGTCGTGGCGGCAATAGATGCGGGCCACGATGTGCTGACCATCCTGCCCACGGGTGGTGGTAAATCGCTTTGTTTTCAATTGCCGGCATTATCGCGCGATGGCGTAACCGTGGTGATTTCACCGCTGATTGCCTTGATGCGCGATCAGGTTTCCAGCCTTAAGGCCGCAGGGGTGGCGGCGGGGGCGTTGACATCATCCAATACCGAGGAAGAAACAAATCAGGTGTTTGACCAGCTGGAATCAGGTGCGCTGAAATTGCTTTATATGGCGCCTGAACGGCTGGCCAATTCGGGCACCCAAAACATGCTGTCGCGCATCAATGTCAGCCTGCTGGCGGTTGACGAGGCCCATTGTGTTTCCCAATGGGGCCATGATTTCAGGCCGGATTATTTGAAAATAGGCGCGTTGCGGGCGCGGCTGAATAATGTGCAAACCATTGCCCTTACGGCCACGGCTGATGAAGACACCCGCGCGGAAATCATCAAAAAACTGTTTGATAAACCGCCGCAAGTATTTCTGGGCGGGTTTGACCGGCCTAATCTGACCTTGTGTTTTGAACCCAAATCCACCCCGCGCCAGCAGGTGCTGAAATATGTGGCGGCGCGCAAGGGCGCACCGGGGATTATTTATTGCTCCAGCCGTAATAAAACCGAACAGCTGGCGGCGGCATTGCGGGCAGATGGCCATAACGCGCTGGCCTATCACGCGGGGCTGGACGCAGAGGTTCGTCGCGAGGCAGAGTATCAATTCAAAACCCGCGACGGGCTGGTAATGTGCGCCACCATCGCGTTTGGCATGGGCGTTGATAAACCCGATATCCGGTTTGTTTTGCATGCGGATCTGCCCAAATCGATTGAAAGCTATTACCAAGAAGTCGGCCGCGCGGGGCGTGATGGTGCGGCGGCTGAAACCCTGACGCTTTACGGGGCCGATGATATCCGGTTGCGCCGCGTGCAAATAGACGAAGGGCTTGCGCCCAAGGAGCGCAAAGAGGCCGATCACGGGCGGTTAAACGCATTGCTTGGCCTGGCCGAGGCGTTGGTATGCCGGCGCCAGGTATTGCTGGGGTATTTTGGCGAGAAATATGCAGGGGGCTGTGGCAATTGTGATACCTGCCTGAACCCGCCGGAAATATTTGACGGCACAACAGCAGTGCGAAAGGCGCTTTCGGCGATGTTGCGCACCGAGGAACGCTTTGGCGCGGGGCATCTGATTGATATTCTGGTGGGCAACCTGACCGATAAAATCCGCCAGCGCGGCCATGATAATCTACCAACATTTGGTGCGGGCAAGGAATATTCAAAACCGCAATGGCAGGCGGTGTTTCGCCAGATGATGGGCCATGATCTGATCCGCCCCGATATGGAACGGTTCGGGGCATTTCGCATGATGGAAAAAGCCCGCGCCATTTTGCGGGATGAACAAACCATTGATCTGCGCCGCGATACCATTACCAAAGCCGCCAAATCCCCCGAGCGCAGCCGCCCCGTGGCATTGGTGCCCGAAGAAGACGAGGCGTTGTTTTCTGCCCTGCGCGCCAAACGCCGCGAATTGGCCGAAACAGCGCGCGCCCCCGCATATGTGATTTTTACGGACCGGACCTTGGCTGAAATGGCCGCCAGCCAACCGCGCAATCTGGATGAATTCGCGCAGCTTTCGGGGGTGGGGAAAAAAAAGCTGGAAAGCTTTGGCAAGATTTTTCTGGAGATTATCAATAAGGCCCCGCAGCCTGATATTCACCCGGTGCGGCGCAAACTGGCCCATCGCGGTGGCGGCGATATGTTTGACCAGTTGCAAGCGGCGCAAGTGGCGCTGGCGCGGGGTGAAAGCGGCCATGACAAACACCTTAGCTGCACCAATGCCACGCTGGCAAAAATTGTTAAACAAGCCCCGCGTGATATGGCAGCATTAGAAAATATCACCGGCATGGGACCGCAAAAGTCCGAGCGGTTCGGCGCGGTATTTCTGGAGATTTTAGCGAGTGAATGAAGGCTGCAACCGGCGTGCTGCCAGTTGCAAACAGGTCCTGACCCTAATTTCGCAACCGTGTGTCGCCGCCTGAACTGTCGGAAATATCGGTTTGGGCAGGCGCGCCATAAACATCGACCGACCCGCCGCTAGAGGCGCTGGAATCCAGCACGCTGGCCGCAAAAACCGTTGCCGATGCACCGCTGGAGGCGGAAACCTCTACCGCATCACAAACCAGCCCCTCGGCGCCAAGAACTGCGCCGCTTGATACCGAAACCTCTAGAAAATCACAGGTGCCGATAATATCGACGCTTGCGCCCGAGGATACATCAATGTCGATCATGGTCGAGGTCAGCCCTTTGATTTCCAAAGCCGCCCCGCCCGAGGCCGCACCGGAGAAATTTGCGCCAAAACTGCCCGAAACACGGGCATCAACCCCGGAGCCAATGGAAACTTCTCGCAGTTCCGGCAGGGTGATTGTCAGCATAATATCGGTATCAGCGCCAAACAGTAAGTCACGCAAGCTGCTGTCCTGACTAATGTAAAGCGTATGGCCGCGCATCTCGATTTCCAGCTTTCGCAAAATTCGCGCGTTGCGGGCCTCGGCGGTAATGCCGAATTCGGGGCCGGCAATGATTTCGGCCTCCAGGCCCGATGAAATCGATATCTGATCAAAACCGGTGAAATCATAGGTTCTGGTTTCTGCAAAAACCGGCGCAGCAAAAATGCTGGCGGCGATGGTGGCGCTTAACCCTTTGCTTGAAACAGACATGGGGTCTCCTTTGCAAATGAATGATGGTATGGATTTATGTTTATTATCCTTACATTCAAGGGTGGATGGCAGGTTTTCCATTTGGGTTCGCCTTGCAACGATGCGAAATCCAAGCTATTCCAAAGACAGAAAAACGGGGAAATCGGCATGAACAGCACAAATCAACTGGTATCAACCGAATGGCTGGAGGCGCATCTTTCTGCGCCTGATCTGCGGATACTTGACGCAAGCTGGTTTATGCCCGCCGAAAAACGCGATGCGCGGGCCGAATATGAAAGCTGCCATATCGCCGGTGCGCGGTATTTTGATATTGACGATATTGCCGATACGCGATCTGAACTGCCCCATATGGCGCCGCCGGTGGAAAAATTTGTTAGCCGGATGCGGGCGATGGGCATTGGCGATGGCCACCGCGTGGTGGTCTATGACAGTGCCGGAATATTTTCCGCAGCGCGGGTCTGGTGGATGTTCCGGCTGTTTGGCAAAGCCGATATTGCCGTGCTGGATGGCGGGTTGAAAAAATGGCTGGCCGAGGGCCGCCCGACATCTGATACGCCGCCTGTTTTGCGTGACCGTCATTTCACCGCGCGGCGTGATGCCGGTTTGGTGCGTGATGTGACACAGGTGGCGGCCAGTGCAAAATTAAAGGATGCGCAGATCATTGATGCGCGATCAAACGCGCGGTTTACCGGCGAGGAAGCCGACCCGCGCCCGGGGGTGCGATCGGGGCGTATTCCCGGATCAAGCAATGTGTTTTACAAAGACCTGATCAATGATAATGGCACCATGAAAGACCTTGATGCGTTGCGCGCATCCTTTGCCCATGTGGACTTTAACAAGCCGGTGATCACCACTTGTGGTTCGGGCGTTACTGCGGGCATATTGGCGCTGGCTTTGGCGCAAATCGGGCATCGCAATGTGGCGGTTTATGACGGGTCCTGGTCTGAATGGGGCAAGTATCCGGATCTGAAAATCGAGACAGGGCCTTTATGATTGAATACACGGTCACCTTTCTGGAAATGGATGCGCGCCCCGGTTATCCGCGCCCGCCCCAGCCGGTTGGGGCACCGTTGGCATTGTTACAGGCAGTTGATCCGCCAAACTGGTATTTTCTAAGCCTTTATGATGCGGTGGGCGCCGAATACCTGTGGACCGATATGCATGATTTGCCTAAGGCGGAGCTGGCCGCATTTATCCGGCATCCCGATATGGAAATGTATACCTTGATCCGAAATGGCTGGCCCACGGGGTTTTTTATGCTGGACCGCAAAGCCCCGCAGGCCTGTGATATTGCTTATCTGGGCCTTGTGCCACAGGCGATCGGGCTTGGCCTTGGCAAATATATGCTGCATACAGCAATACATATGGCGTGGGACGGGGCTGATACCAAAACCGTTCGCGTCAATACCTGCACGCTGGACCATCCCCGCGCGTTGCAGGCCTATCAAAAAGCCGGTTTTGAACCGGTGCGCCAGGAAATGCGATCTCGAAAAGGATAAAGCAATGCTCGAAGCCCTGAAACCCCAACCGCTTGATAAAATCATTGCCATGATTGGCCAGTTCAAGGCTGATCCGCGCACCGAAAAGCTGGATCTTGGCGTGGGAGTCTATAAGGACGTAAACGGCAAAACCCCGATCATGCGGGCGGTAAAGGCCGCCGAGGCGCGGTTGCTGGCAACACAAGAATCCAAATCCTATGTCGGGCTGCTGGGCGATTTGACCTATAATGCGGCCATGGCCGATCTGATATTGGGCGATAGCGTTGATG
>JALSGU010000367.1 GCA_026982575.1 Paracoccaceae bacterium
GCCACCAATTCCGACCGGTTCGATTTTGTCGCCCAGCATCGCGGCATGTTCTCGCGGCTGGGATTAACGGCAGAACAAGTGGAAACCCTGCGCGCAGAGAACGGCATTTATATTGTAAGCGACAGTCGCATCAATATTGCGGGGCTGCCGAAGAATGGCATGGATGATCTGGCAAAGGCGATTGCGGCGGTGCTTTAGGGTTTAGACAGGGTCCGGTGTTTGATCTGGGCGCTGCTCATAGCGCAGGTATGATTTGCATAGGGCGGTTGCCGTCAATCCCGTTGTGAAAATGTGCGCAAAAGTGATGGGCACTGCCATAATAGTGTCAACCCAATTCCAGCCACCGGTATTATAAATATTCATCGGCAGGTTAAGGTAAGCAACACCTATGCCAATGGTTGCCAAAACTAAGAATGCTAGCGGGCCAAGAATAAGCCTTCCTAGCGTAAGCCAAAATGTCTTTCTGCCACGCGCCATGGCGGCCTTTATGCTGTTTTTGCCTTTGGCAACCGTTGCGGGAAGTATGGTGCCGATAAATGCCAAAGTGGCTCCGTAAAGAATTAGCCATAACGGTATAACAAAGAAAATTGCAGTAGCTTTTGCTTCGTCGTTAGACAGCCCATGTGACCGGAAATACGAACCAAAAGGCAAGATGGTAATCATAGAAATCCCAAGGATTGAAAAAAATATCAATAAACAGCGCCATAGAAACCCGTTTTGTGTACCGTTCCCTTGCGGGTTATACCATTTGGGGTTTTTCCAAGTGGAATCGGCAGTCGGCTGATTTTTATTGCCGTAAATAATTGATTTATGAAACAAAAACGCAATATAGGCGCCAATGAAAATTGACCCAAAAATCATCAAATATTTTGAGTCAAAATAGGAGGCGACGATTTCAAGAAAAATCAGCCCGGCACCAAAAATTGATATCATTTGCCAATTCGCCTTAAACGCAGCCCAAGCCGCCGGATAAAGCCCGGCTTTGTTAAAATCGTAATCCATTACTGTCCCTCTTTTTGCTAAACTATTGCTGAAATTAAGGGGGGGGGCAACCCTCATTGGTTGAATTGATATATTTTTCCGGGTATGTGGCATATCGGTGGCCCGTTGGGAAAACCTCGGTTATGCTGGGGTGTCTGAGAGGGAAAATAATGCGATTCACAGTGGCAATAGACGGGCCTGCCGCAGCGGGCAAAGGCACGATAGCGCGGATGGTGGCGGCGGAATTCGGCTTTGCCCATCTGGATACGGGGCTTTTGTATCGGGCTGTGGGGCGCAAGGCGCTGGCGATGGGGCAGGGCGTGATTGACCCTTTGCAGGCCGCAAAAATCGCGGCTGGTCTTGCGGATACGGATATAGATCGCGATGATTTGCGCAGCGCGCGGGTGGCGCAGGCGGCCTCCAAGGTGGCGGTGTTGCCTGATGTGCGCGCCGCGTTGCTGCAATTCCAGCGGGATTTTGCGCGGCGTGATGGTGGCGCAATACTGGACGGGCGCGATATCGGCACGGTGATTTGCCCCGATGCGGATGTGAAATTGTTTGTTACGGCCTCGGACGCTGTGCGCGCCAAACGGCGGTTTGCGGAATTGCGGGCCAAAACGCCGGAACTGACGCTGGAAACGGTTGAGCGTGATTTGAAACAACGCGACATTCGCGATGCCAGCCGTGATGCAGCGCCAATGGTGGCGGCTATGGACGCTTTGGTGTTGGACACAACTGAAATGACAATCAAAGCAGCGGTGCAGGCGGCGATTGATGTGATCAGGGAATATAGGGGCTGCCGCCCCTCTTGAGCTTTGCTCAATTCACCCTGCGAGTTTATTTGCAACAAAGAAGGCATGCGAAAGCGCCGCATTTTAGGTAAATGCGGGTAAAGTTGATGGTTTTCGGTTTGCTGTGGTTTTCGGTGAATACAGCGATGGTGTTGGTGACATTGCGTCGGTTGGTGCCCACGCGCCTGTAATCGGGAGACGCGGTTTTTATTTTATACTGTTGGCGGGCTACAAATTTGGCCAGGTGCCTTCAGTTTTGAATCTACATGGCCCGACGCAATATCACCGAGGTATCAGGCAGGCGCAGTTATCAGGCATTTTAGTTAAATTGTGGTTAG
>JALSGU010000368.1 GCA_026982575.1 Paracoccaceae bacterium
CCCGCCCGGGAGGGAAAGCGGGGTATCATGGCCTGAAGTCTCCCTGCTCGCGCAGCCGCCGGCGCACCTCATCATCCGTCATGCCCGCCACCTCGTCCTCGATGCGCCGCGCCGCCCCGGCCCGCGCAGCGATCTTCAGCGCCTGCTCGGCCACCGCCGCGCGCTCGCCGGCGGAAAGGGCCGCCCGGCGCTCCAGGAAGCCAAAGAGCCGGGCAGCCAGACGCAACAGACCAACCAGGAGGGGAAACAGACGCATGGCACGGGCACATCAGCAGAGTTCAGTTCATGCGCTGCTCGATCTTGGCCACCCCGTGGCGCACGGTGGCCAGCCCGGCAGCTCCCAGCAGCCATTGCAGCCAGTCGTGCTCCGCCGCCATGCCGGGAATGTCCCAGCCCAGGAAGTGCTCCGCCGCCACCAGCAGCGCCAGCACGCCGGCCACGATGTAGGTCTTGTATCCGTCAATCATCTGCATGCTGCATGTCCTCCTTGCACCAGCTCGTCTTGTGGCCGCTGAAGTATGGCCGGCCAAACCCGCGGTCGATCAGCACTTGCGCCAGGTTCACCCGCTCGCCACTGGCGTTGGCGATCATCACCTGCGCCACCACGCGGCCCGCGTATTTGCCCAACTGCACGTGCCGCAGCACCACCCTGTCGCCCGGCTGCACCAGCTCCCGCACGAAGGCCGTGGCAGCCAGCGCCATTTCCTTCTCGCGCCGGCACTTCGGCCTGAACTTCTCCGGCGTATCCACCCCCAGCAGCCGAATGGCGGCGGGCACCTGCACGCCCGGCCACACCTCCACCACCGCCTGGATGGTGTCGCTGTCCGTAACCTTCACCACCTCGGCCACGTAGGGGCCGGGGTAGCTGCGCTTCGCCTTGCGCGCCTCCGCCGCCCCGGCCAGCACGGCCAGCGCCAGCGCCCCCACCGCCGCGCTCCGCATCCATCTCTTCACGCCCAGCTCCTCCTCTTGTGCCGGCGCGGCTGGTGTCGTGTCTTGCCGCGCCGCTCATCGATCATGCGCAGCGCGATGTGTTCCGTCTCGCGCACCCGCCGCGTCCAGCCGCGCCGGAACGTGCGCCAGGTGCG
>JALSGU010000369.1 GCA_026982575.1 Paracoccaceae bacterium
GGGGTCAAATATTTTGCCCGCAATGCGCGGTTCGTGCCGTGTGCCTGCATTTTCCAGTGACCAGAACGGATAAAAATGGGCCCGCCGCACGTTCACGGACCTTGGCCCGACCGCGCCGTCAATATGATGAATATGCAGGCTTCTACTAAACTTGGCAATTATGCCCGAATGTTTTTTTTGCACTCGGGTTTCGGTTTTATAGCCCGCGCTTTCAAGGGTTTGCCGCAGGATTTTGAAAAAATTGTGTTTGCCGGCATCAACCGATTTTTTCACAGGTGCAGGCAGATGAAGGATGATTTTTTGAGGCATGTCTTTGCTTTTGCACCGTTGGGTTGCTTGTGTTTTACACAAGTTTGCCGTGATGTGAAGAATAGCCGTGCATTTCGGTATTATCGAAGCCATCATATTGAAAAAAAAGGAGACCAATTTTGGCTGACCCGATGATTCGTGCTGGTGTGTGTGATCTAAACGGGGTTTGGCGTGGCAAACTGATGCCTGCGACGCAGTTGGAAAAACTAGCCAATGGCAGCTTGCGCATGCCGTTTTCAGCCCCCACCGTTGATATCTGGGGGCAGGATATTGTTGACAGCAAACTGGTTTTTGCCAGCGGAGATGCCGATGGTATTTGCCTGCCAACAGGGCGCGGGCCGCTGAATGAAAGCTGGCTTTCCACCCCGTCACAGTTTTTTCCGCTTTGGATGCTTGATGATACCGGCGCGCCTTCAATGGTTGATCCAAGACAGGTTTTGAAGCGGGTGGTTGACCAGTTACAGGCAGAAAACCTGACACCCGTGGTGGCGCTGGAAATGGAATTTTATCTGCTGGATACCAGCGGAGCGCAGCCGGCCCCGCCTGGCTTGCCGGTTTCGGGCGATGCGATATTATCGATGCAGGATCTTGACCATTTCGATGGCTTTTTTGCAGATGTTTATGCGGCCTGCGCCGATTACAGCATTCCTGCTGATGCGGCAATTTCCGAAAGCGGGGCGGGGCAATTTGAAATTAACCTGCTGCATATTGCTGATCCGCTGCGCGCCGCTGATAACGCCCAGTTTTTCAAACGCATTGTCAAAGGCGTGGCGCGTA
>JALSGU010000370.1 GCA_026982575.1 Paracoccaceae bacterium
CTGCCAAAGGGTTTTGAAGGTTTGATCCAGCCCCAACCCATATCGCTGCCTGCCCTGACAGTTGAATTCCGCAAAGCGGCGATGGACGAATGGCTAACAGCGCTCAGCCAATAAACAAGGGGCTTGCCCTTGCCGGTAGCGCAGCTGTTTTGGCTGTTGCGCTGCTGGTTTTGCTGCCGGTGGCAGCGCTTTTTGCGCGCGCAGACGGAATGGGCGGCATTAACAGCTATGGCTGGTCGGTTATCCGGTTTACCATATTTCAGGCAGCATTATCGGCGTTGATCAGCGTTTTACTGGCCATTCCCGTGGCCCGCGCATTGGCACGGCGCCAGTTTTTTGGGCGCGGATTTGTGCTGTCATTGATGGGGGCGCCGTTTTTGCTGCCCTCCATCGTAGCCGTGTTTGGCCTGCTGGCGATCTGGGGGCGGAGCGGCATTTTTAGCGATATTCTGGCGCGGTTCGGCGCGGGACCTTTGGATATTTACGGGTTATCCGGTATTTTGCTGGCGCATGTATTTTTCAATTTTCCGCTGGTCGTGCGGATGATATTACAGGCATGGGACGCAGTGCCGGTTGAACATTTTCGTCTTGCGGCGCAGCTGAACATGGGCCCGCGCGCAATTTTTCGTTTGATTGAAATACCGCTGTTGCGCGGGGTTGTGCCATCAGCACTTTTGGTGGTGTTTTTGCTGTGCATGACCAGCTTTGCCGTTGTTCTGGCACTTGGCGGCGGGCCAAAAGCCACCACCATTGAATTGGCGATTTATCAGGCATTGCGGTTTGAATTTGATCTTTCCACCGCCGCAATGCTGGCACTGGTGCAGTTTGCCCTGTGTATTTCCGTGGCGGTTTTAGCATTGAAAGCCACCCGTTCCGCGGGGTTTGGTGGCGGGTTGATTATGGTGCAGAACCGTTGGGACAAAACAAAAATATTGCTTTGGCAAGACAGTATCCTGATCGCCCTATCGTTGGTCTTTGTTGCTATGCCGCTTATTGCGATTGTTTTTCGGGGTCTGAAAGGGTTGGTTTCTGGCATACCGGCTGGCCTGTTACAGGCATTGATCACCAGCCTGATTATCGCCCTGACATCGGCAATGCTGGCCATTACATTGGCCCTGATTCTGGCGCATTTTATTCAGTATTTGCGCGGCAAATCCGGTCAAGCATTAGAGGTATTTGCCTTTTTAACCCTTGCCGCATCACCCTTTGTGATCGGCACCGGCCTGTTCATTGTGATCAACCCCTTTGTTGATCCGTTCAAACTGGCGCTGCCCATCACCGCGCTGGTAAATGCAGCGATAACCCTGCCACTGGCATTGCGGATTTTCCTGCCCTGTTTGGCGCGGATCAATGAAAACTATGGGCAGGTTGCCAGCAATATCGGGTTATCCGGCTGGTCGCGGTTTCGCATTTTGACATGGCCGCAAATGCGCCGCGAAATCGGGTTTGCAACCGGCATCGCAGCGGCGCTGTCGATGGGGGATTTAGGGGTAATCACCCTGTTTGCACCACCTGACATCGCCACCTTGCCATTATTGATGTATCGTCTAATGGGCAGCTATCAGACCGAGGCCGCGGCTTTGGTTGCGCTGATATTGGTGGCCAGCAGCTTTTTGCTTTTCTGGCTGTTTGACAACGGAGGCCGGCATGGCAATCACCCTTGAAAACCTGAAATTGCAGCAGGGCGATTTTACCCTGACCGCCGATATCAAAATCAATGCCAATCAGACCACTGCCATTATCGGCCCTTCGGGTGGGGGTAAATCAACCTTGTTGCTGTTGATTGCCGGGTTTATTCAACCGGATCGTGGTAAAATCATCCTGCAAGGAAAAGATGTTACCAAGATTGAACCGGCGCGCCGCCCGCTGACAATGCTGTTTCAGGAAAACAATCTTTTCCCGCATCTGTCAGTGTTTCAAAATACCGCGCTCGGGGTTGATCCAAATCTGAAACTGTCAAAAACCGATCGGCAGAATGTCAAAACCGCGCTTGAACGGGTCGGGCTGGAAACACATCTAAATACCCTGCCGGCCAAATTGTCGGGCGGGCAGCGCCAACGGGTTGCCATAGCCCGCGCATTGTTACGCAAACGCCCGATTTTGCTGCTGGATGAGCCTTTTGCCGCACTTGGCCCTGCGCTGCGCCATGAAATGCTTGATCTGGTTGAAAACATTCGTTCCAGTCAAGACGCTGCACTATTGCTGATTACCCATAATCCCGATGATGCCCGCCGCATTGCCCCCGAAACCATTGTTGTTGCGGACGGCAATGTATCAAAACCGGCGCCCACCGCCCCCCTGCTGGATACCCCCCCGATCGCCTTGGCCCGTTATCTGGGCAGCCCATATTTGCAATCGTCATAACCGACCTTGCGCCAGAGACACCCCAAACAAAAAGGGCGTGGAATAAACCACGCCCTTTTCAATAAATTCAAACCGGTTAGTCCTTGCGTTTAACCTTGGCCCAGATTCTTTTGTTGGTCAGATACAAAAGAATTGTCAGCAAGATCAAAAAACCGACCCAGACAAGTGCGGCCTGTTTGCGGTCCATCATTTTTGGTTCGGCGGTCCACATCAGAAATGCCGCAACATCCACTGCCTGGCCGTGAATGTCATTCGGGCTGCCATCGGCATAATCGATACCTTCCTCGGACAGAGGTTGGGGCATGCCCATCCACGAACCAGCCGTCATCCGGTGGCCTTCTTCGTCAACGCAGGATTCAGGATATCCGCCCGGCGCAAACACGCTGTTATAGGTGCCGTCAAAATCTTCGGGCGCACATTCCGGTGGCTCGTCAAATCCATTCAGGATGGCAGCGATATATTCAGCGCCGCCCATGCCTTTGACCACCTGATTGATGCCCAAACCGTAAGGGCCGCTAAAACCGGCACGGGCTTTGGCCATCAAGGTCAGGTCCGGCGCGCCGTCAATCTGGCTGGAAGGGAAATTATCGGTTGGCACCGCAACGCGGAAATCATCTGCTTCTGCGTCGTAAACCTTGAATTGACCGGTATAGGCTTTCATCTGGTCTTCGGTCCAGCCTAGCCCACCTGCATCGGAAAGGTTGCGATAAGACAGGTATTGCAACCCGTGGCAGCTGGCGCAGCTTTCGGTAAATACCTGCAAACCCCGTTGCAGCTGGAATGCATCAAAACGACCAAATGGTCCTTCGAATGAAAAATCCACATCGGCGATTTTGCCACCGGCGGGTGCCGCAGAAGCACCCGAGGCAAGACCCGTTGCCAAAATGGCGGAAAGGAGTAATTTCTTGAACATTTTCTTATTCCTTTCGCTTATTCAGCTGGTTTTGGAGGATAATGGCTGTCAAAATCTTCCTCGATGGTTTCCGGCGGTGCTTTGGGGCGTTCAAACACACCCAGCAGCGGCAGGATTACAAGGAAATATGCGAACCAATAGGCAGATCCGACCAAGGATAATGACGCATAAGGTTCCCCGGCGGGCATAGCACCCAGCCACATCAGGAACATAAAGTCGACAACCAGCAGCCAGAAAAAGAACCGGAATGCCGGACGATACCGACCCGATTTAACCTTGCTGGTATCCAGCCATGGCACCAAGGCCATCACAAAGATCGCGCCAAACATGGCAATCACCCCAAAGAATTTGGCAGTAACAATGCCGCCGGTCAAAATGCTGACCAGTTGCACAGCCCAGACATCATCGGTAAAGGCCCGCAAAATTGCATAGAAGGGCAGGTAATACCATTCGGGCACAATATGTGCAGGCGTTACCAGCGGATCAGCCGGAATAAAGTTATCCGGATGGCCAAGATAGGTTGGCATAAACCCGACAACAGCCGCGAATATAACCAGAATAACGCCCAGCGCAAACAGGTCTTTCATCACAAAATACGGCCAGAACGGCAGGGTATCTTTCTTGGCTTCTTCTTTTGAACCGCGACGCACCTCGACCCCGGACGGGTTTGAATTGCCGGTGGTGTGAAATGCCCAGATATGCAGCGCCACAAGTGCTACGATTACAAATGGCAGCAGATAATGCAGGCTGAAGAAACGGTTCAAGGTAGGCGTATCCACCGCAGGGCCGCCCAGCAGCCATGTCTGGATGCTTTCGCCAACGCCCGGAATAGCACCGAACAGGCCGGTAATAACCGTTGCGCCCCAGAAAGACATCTGCCCCCATGGCAATACATAGCCAAGGAAACCGGTTGCCATCATGGCAAGATAGATCAACATACCGATGATCCAGGTGATTTCACGGGGTGATTTATACGACCCGTAATAAAGCCCGCGGAAAATATGCAGATATACGGCAATAAAGAACAATGATGCACCATTGGCATGCAGATACCGCAAAGCCCAACCGCCATTTACATTGCGCATGATATGTTCGACCGATGCAAATGCATCCCCGACATTATAATGCATGGCCAGCACAACGCCGGTTACAATTTGTAAAACCAGCGTAAACACCAGAACAATGCCCCAGATCCACATCCAGTTCAGGTTCTTCGGTGTTGGAATCATGATCGTGTCATACATAAGCGCAACGATCGGAAGCCGCTTGTGAAGCCATTTTTCCGGTTTGGTTTTTGGCTCGTATTTATCGTGTGGGATACCACCCATGATGTTCTCCCTTAACCGAGTTTGATAATTGTTTCGGACGTAAATTCAGCGACCGGAACAAGAAGGTTGAGCGGGGCCGGACCTTTGCGGATCCGACCTGCTGTATCATAATGTGACCCATGGCACGGGCAGAACCAGCCACCAAATTCACCGGCACCATCGCCAAGCGGAACACAACCCAGATGGGTGCATACGCCGACCATCACCAGCCATTCGCCGGCATCATCAAGCGTGCGGTTCTGGTCGGATGCGTCTTTGTCCAGCGCAACATTGTTGTTTTGCGAGGTGGCATCGGGCAGCTCTTCCATGGTGACCGCGCGGGCCTCGTCAATTTCGGCCTGGGTGCGACGCCGGATAAATACCGGCTTGCCCAGCCATTTAACCGTAAGCTGTGTGCCCGGTTCAACGTTGTCAACGGGCACGTCAATGGATGCCAGCGCCTGAACATCGGCGCTCGGGTTCATTTGATTAACCAGCGGCCAGACGGCTGCACCGGTTGCGACAGCCGCAGTCGATGCGGTTGCGAAATACAAAAAATCGCGGCGTGAGCCAGTGTCCTCTGTATGAGACAAGGTGACGTCCCCCTTAATTGTGTCGCCCGATTGGTCGAGCCTGAATAGATTTTGGCCTGCGGATTGCAGGCATTGCCTCGCTCGAATACACCTACATGTGCATCGGGTCCAGCGGACTTTGCGCCGCAGTCCCTTAGGAAAGATAAAAAATGCCAAAAAACATGCGAATTGCCGCGTTTCAACCCGATATTGCCCTGAATTTAGGCGCAATGATTCGTCTTGCCGCCTGTTTCGGGGTGCCAATTGACGTGATCGAACCCTGTGGATTCCCTTTTTCGGTCAAGGCATTGCGCAGATCAGCCATGGATTATGCGGATATTGCCGAAATAACGCGGCATGTATCATGGGATTCGTTTCAGCAAACCCGCAAGGGCCGGTTGATTCTGCTATCCACCAAAGCCGCCGTGCCGGTTTGGGATTTTCAGTTCCAAGCCGGAGACATATTAATGACAGGCCGCGAAAGCGCGGGCGTGCCCGATGCGGTGCATGATGCCGCCGACGCGGCGGTGATCATCCCGATGCCGGGTGGTGGGCGGTCATTGAATGTGGCAATGTCGGCCGGAATTGTGTTGGCAGAGGCCACGCGGCAGTTGCGGTGACGGCACCAGGGCTTTCAGGTAGGGCATCATCATTTTCCACTGTTTTGCTGGTTGACATATTTGCCTCCTTGTTATCCCCTTCCACTAACATATCTCTCGATTTTTCAAAAGGCCCCTGCCCATGACAAACCTGACCAACCTTGCCAAAATGCTGAATGACCCAAGCCTGCTTTGTGATCGTGCCTATATAGACGGCGCATGGGTGGCCGCGGATAAAGGCGCTGTATTTGATGTAACCAACCCCGCACGGGGCGATGTTATTTGCACGGTGCCTGATATGGGCGTCGCAGAAACCCGCCGTGCCATTGATGCGGCGTATAGTGCCCAAAAAGGCTGGGCGGCGCGCACCGGCAAGGAACGCGCCGCAATATTGCGCAAATGGTTTGATCTTATGGTGGCAAATGCTGATGATCTGGGGGCTATTCTTACCGCGGAAATGGGCAAACCCTTGGCTGAAGCCAAAGGCGAGGTTCTATACGGTGCCAGCTTTATTGAATGGTTCTCCGAGGAAGCAAAACGTATTTACGGCGAGACAATTCCCGGCCATCAACCCGATAAACGCATCGTGGTTATCAAACAGCCCATCGGGGTTGTGGCATCTATCACCCCGTGGAACTTTCCCAATGCGATGATCGCCCGCAAGGTCGGCCCCGCGCTGGCGGTGGGCTGTGCATTTGTGGCCAAACCGGCGGCTGAAACCCCGCTTTCTGCGCTGGCTATGGCGGTGCTGGCCGAACGTGCGGGTGTGCCCAAGGGCGTGTTTAGCGTGGTAACCTCAAAACGCGCGGCGGCTGTGGGCAATGAAATGACATCTAATCCCAAGGTTCGCAAACTGACCTTTACCGGATCCACCGAGGTAGGCCGTATTTTGCTGGCCCAAGGCGCGGCGCAAGTGATGAAAATGTCAATGGAGCTGGGCGGCAATGCACCTTTTATTGTGTTTGATGACGCGGATCTGGATGCGGCGGTTGAGGGCGCGATGATCTCCAAATATCGCAATAACGGCCAGACCTGTGTCTGCGCCAACCGCATTTATGTGCAAGAAGCTGTTTACGCAGAATTCGCCAGCAAACTGGCGATTGCGGTTGGTAAAATGCAGGTGGGTGACGGGTTTGAAAACGGCATAACAACCGGCCCGTTAATTACCCAAGCCGCTGTTGAAAAGGTTGAGGAACATATCAAAGACGCCCTTTCCAAAGGGGCAAAGGTTGCGGCGGGCGGCGATCGTCACGCGCTGGGCGGCACATTTTTTGAACCGACCATTTTAACCGGCGTCACCCGCGATATGATGGTGACCAATGACGAAACATTTGGTCCGGTTGCGCCGCTGTTCAAATTTCGCGACGAAGAAGACGTGATCGAACAGGCGAATGACACGATTTTTGGCCTTGCCAGCTATTTTTATGCCAATAACCTAAGCCGCGTCTGGCGGGTGGCCGAGGCGCTGGAATATGGCATGGTCGGGGTGAATACCGGATTGATTTCCACCGAGGTTGCACCTTTTGGCGGGGTTAAACAATCAGGCCTTGGGCGCGAGGGTTCCCATCACGGGGTCGAGGATTATCTGGAAATGAAGTATATTTGTTTGAGCGTCTGAAATAGGTGAGCGGTGCGTGGAAACCACGCACCCTACATATATTGTTAACAATTTTATGTAATTTTTATGGGATGCCGAATTATGTGCGTCCAAAGGTTTCGTCTGCGACAATATTTTTTACAGTCACGCTGGCCGATCGCGGGTCCGATTTGTTGGTGCGGGAAATCGACAAGTTGCGGGATGCGTTTGTTCGAACAATGGCGGAGCGGGCATTTGCGATCAATGCAATCGTGGTTTTGCCGGACCATTTGCATACGGTAATTACATTACCCGAGGATGACGATGATTATGCGACGCGGTGGCGGATTATCAAGGCGCGGTTTTCACGGCAGGTCGGATTGGGAAATCTTCGGGCCAGCCATTTGAAACGCGGTGAACGTGGCATTTGGCAAAGACGGTATTGGGAACACCATATTCGGGAT
>JALSGU010000371.1 GCA_026982575.1 Paracoccaceae bacterium
TGATTTGCAGGGATCAACAACACATGAAGGGGCCGATCAATATGATGACATCCAAATTTCATATATTGAAATTACTTCAAACGAAGAATTTTATGGTGAGGCAACTGGATATTTTACGATCGAAATTGCTGAAGGTGGCAGCGTGCCGCTAAACGAAGCAGTCGGCGGTTTAATGGGCGGTTTTATGAATCAAGCGGGTAATGTCTGCGAAATCGATACGAGCGAATGGGAGTTTTTGGAGCGCGATGAAATGCGCGTGACAGCAATTTTTCCTTGCATGCATCGTGCAAGGTCGCGTTCACGTGGTGAACTGTTGGTCCTTTCGTTTCTAAAAACAGAAACCGCGATCATCGGAATATACCAAGTATGGACTGGCAAGAATTTTGCACAAAATGATCGCGAAAATTGGCCAGCCAGCGAAGCGCAGATTGACGAATTTTTAACACAAATTTCAAATAGCGTGATTACAGAAAACTAAGGCTTCCACCGCAAGAAATTACCAATCAATTGCAACCCTGTTTTCTGGCTTTTCTCGGGATGAAACTGCGTGCCAACCAGATTATCGCGCGCCACAACCGCCGTTAAATCACCGCCATATTCCGTATGGGCAATCACATGGGCAGGGTTGGTCGCTGCAAGATGATAAGAATGCACAAAATAGGCGTGCTCACCGGAATTGATGCCGGAAAGCACCGGATGGGGGGTGTCGATTACCAGCTCGTTCCAGCCCATATGGGGGATTTTCAGGATGGGATCCTTGGGCGTAAATTTAACAACCTCGCCCGAAATCCAGTCAAAGCCGCTGGTTTCATGCCCGTGCTCGCGCCCCAGCGTGGCCATCAGCTGCATGCCCACACAAATGCCCAGAAACGGAGCGGATTCAACAATTATCCGTTGTTCTATGGCCTCGAACAGGCCAGTATAGCCGCCCAGCCCGTCGCGGCAATCCTTGAACGCGCCAACGCCCGGCAGCACAATACGGTCGGCTTTGGCAACCACATCGGGGTCGGACGACACAATGATGCTGTCACCGGTTTCGCGCGCCATACGCTCAAAGCTTTTGGCGGCAGAACGCAGGTTGC
>JALSGU010000372.1 GCA_026982575.1 Paracoccaceae bacterium
TCGGCCACCGAAAAACAATCACGAACAATATCGGCGATGTTGCGATCCTGCTGGCCGGGTTCACGCAGTTTGATAAAATAGGCGTTTTCGGCAAACCGGCAGCCGTCAATAATAAACGGGCGACTATGGCTTTTGGCCAAAGCCGCCACCGCGCGGATGTTTTCCAGACTGACAGGCTGGCCGCCACCGGCATTATTGGTGATGGTCAGCATCACACAAGGCACGCTTTGCCCGTGTTTTTGCAAATAAGCCTCCAGCCGCGTCAAATCCATATTGCCCTTGAACGGATGCAGGCTGTTGGGGTCTGTGCCCTCGGTTATGACCAGATCATGGGCGCGCGCGCCGCTGCTTTCAATATTGCCACGGGTGGTATCAAAATGGGTGTTGGAGGGAATGTTTTTGCCCGCCCCGCCCAGAATGGAAAACAAAATCGCCTCGGCGGCGCGGCCTTGATGGGTGGGGATGATATGCTCAAACGGCATCAGGTTTTGCACCGCGGATTCAAAGCGCTGGAACGAGGGCGACCCCGCATAGCTTTCATCGCCGCGCATGATACAGGCCCATTGCTCGGCGCTCATGGCGCCGGTGCCGCTATCGGTTAACAGGTCAATGATGACGTCTTTGGATTTCAGCGCAAACAGATTATATTTGGCTTTTTGCAGCATTTCCTGGCGCTGTTCAGGCGTGGTCATGTGGATCGGTTCTACCGATTTAATACGAAAGGGTTCGATGATGGTTTTCATCAGGCTCTCCTGTTTGCGGCCCCCCTGATGCATGTGGCAATCTTGACACAAAAGGGGCCAGCGCTGCGGTTGCCGCATATGTTTGCGTGCCGCGCTCAGCGTCCTTTGATTGCAGGGATGTTGTGAAATTTTTTAACGGGGTTTGTCAAGGTGGTGGAAAAAACGGGTGGTGTCTCAGTTTGAAATTCAGTTGGGGTGACTGCCTAACGCGCCCGAGCTATGACTGAATCTGGTGTTTGAGGGTTTGAAGGTTGGCGGCGTATCTGGTTGATTTGTTGTTGTGAGACAGCAGCCCAACCAAAGGAGATACACCACCATGGAAACGACTAACATTGT
>JALSGU010000373.1 GCA_026982575.1 Paracoccaceae bacterium
CCTCCCTGTTTTATGCATTGAATCATAATTCAGTTTATAGGTCTACGGCCTAGCCGCGGTTGCGCAGGATGCGGGCCGGTTGGGTGGAAAGCGGGCGCCACGCAAAAAGCAACCCTGTAATCAGGCTGGCCATGGCCCCGCCTGCGACAATGGCAATAGCGGAAAGCCAGTTGAACCGAAAATCGGCCTCCATAACAAATGTCAGAACCGCCCAGCCAAAGACCGACCCTGCCAGTATGGCCACACCCCCCGCCGCTGCGCCCAGAATTAGCGAACGTAGCGCAAAGCTGCCAAGAATACGCCGGCGTGTTGCCCCCAGTGTTTTCAGAATTGCGGCCTCGAACACACGCCGGTTTTCACCTGCGGCGGCAGCCCCGATCAGCACCACAATGCCGGTCAGCAAGGTTGCCCCCGCGCCCCAGCGAATTGCGCTGGCCAGATTATCAAGGGTTCCGGTGATATGGGAGACCGCTTCGCGCACCCCGATGGCGGTGATGTTCGGGAAATTTTCAGCCATGATCCGTGTTAGGGCGCCTTCGCTGCCCTGCGTGGCATAAAGGGTTGCCAGATGGGAATGGGGGGCGCTTTGCAAGGCGGTCGGGTTCCAGATCATGACAAAATTGATCGACATGTCTGAAAATTCAACCGCGTGGAAGCTGTTGACTTTGGCGGTTAAATCACGACCCAGAATGTTAACGGTGATTTCATCCCCCAGTTTCAGGCCGATTTCTTCGGCTTCCTGTTGGGAAAAGCTCATTAACGGGGGGCCGGTGTAATCTTTTGGCCACCATGTGCCTTCGGTAATCCGGTTGCCTTCGGGGGGGGTGGCAAAATAGGACACGCCGCGATTTCCCGAAATAATCCAGTGATCACCAACGACTTCTTTGGCCGGAATACCGTTGATCCGGGTGATATTGCCGCGCAACATCGGTGCGGTTTCAATTTTGGTAACGCCGGGTTCAGCGCCCAGGGTCTCGCGGAAATTGTCTAGCTGGCCGGTCTGGATATCCAGCACAAAAAACGCCGGTGCGCGGCTGGGCAGTTCCTGGGAAATCACGGTGCGCAGGTTGGTGTCGATCTGGCCAATGGTGGCCAGCACTGTCAGCCCGAGACCAAGCGACAAAATAACCGATGCGGTTTCGCCGCCCGGCCCGCCAACTGCCGCCAGTGCCCAGCGCAAGGCCGGACGGGTTCTGGTAAGACGTGAACGCGACAACCGCGCGGCAACCCGCCGTGTCAGGACAGCAGCCAGCCAAAGGGTGACAAGCGCTGCAATAATGCCAAATCCGGACCAGAGCGTCAGCCAGATCGCGCCGGAAAATCCCGCTGCCGAGGCCCCCATCAATAGGGCAAGCAATGCAATGAGCGCCAGATATCGGGGCCGGGGCAGGTGGCGGGTCTGGCTGGTAATATCGCGAAAAAGCCCCGCCGCGCTGATGTCAACTGCACGGGCCAAGGGCCAGATTGAAAAAATAAGCGCGGTAAGAATGCCATAAATTGCGGCCTCGAACAAAGGGGCGGGGTATATGCCGCTTTGCACCGGAATTGGCAATTGTTCCGACAGGAACGGCCCCAGCAATGCAGGCAAACCGCCGCCAATCAGCAGGCCCAGCGCAATGCCGATCAGCGACAGAAACCCGATCTGCATCAGATAGATCGCAAATATAGTTCCGCGTTCCGCCCCCAGCGATTTCAGGGTGGCAATGGTTTCGGTTTTTTGTTCCAGATACGAGCGAACCGCGGCCGAAACTCCGACCCCGCCCACGGCCATACCTGCCAGCCCGACCAGCACCAGAAACAGGCCCATCCGGTCAACAAAACCGGAAATACCGGGGGTGGCGTTGCGGCGGTCTCGCCAGCGAATGCCGCCATTTGCAAATTTTTCGAGCGCTTCGGCTTCAAGTGCTGCCAAGTCTGTGGAGGCGGGTAATAACAGCCTGAACCGGGTTTCGAACAATGTGCCTTGGGCCAGTAGGCCGCTTTGGGCCAGCGCGGTGGTTTTAACCATAACCCTTGGCCCCAGACGAAAACCGGCGGCACCGCTATCGGGCTCCAGAATCAATGCGGCGCGCAGTTCGAATTCTTGTGTGCCGAGACGTAATATATCACCGGGGGTGATTTGCAGACGGTCAATCAGGGCAGGGGCGGCGATTAATCCGGGCATTCCGTTGCGGGTTTCAAGCGCGGCTTGCAGATCCATTTCGGGGGAAAGTTCTATTTCGCCATAAAGCGGGTAAAGGTCATCAATTCCCTTTACTTGTGTCAGGGCGTTCTGGCGGGTTGCATCATGGTTCACCATTGATCTGAAATCAACAATTTCAGAGGCTTGGCTGGCGTTGCTGTCGATCCATTGGCGTTCTGACGGATTGGCAAAACGATAGGTGAATTGCAGCTCTGCGTCGCCGCCCAGCAGGGCTGCGCTTTCGGCATCCAGCCCCGCCTGAATGGCAGATCGGACCGAGCCAACGGCGGCAATGGCCGCAACCCCCAAGGCAAGACAAAGCAAAAATATTTTGAACCCGTCCAAGCGGCCCTTTAATTCCCGTGCAGCGATTTTTGATGCGATTGAAAGGTTCATTTCGGGGTTTCCAGCAGCCCGTCGCGCAGGTGCAGAACCCTGTCACATCGCGATGCCAGATCGCTGGCATGGGTGACCAGCACCAGAGTAGACCCATAGCGGTCGCGCAAGCCGAAAAGCAGATCAATGATCGCGCCGCCATTGCTGGCATCAAGGTTTCCGGTCGGTTCATCGGCCAGCAAAATTTCGGGGCGCGGCGCGGCGGCGCGGGCCAAGGCAACGCGCTGTTGTTCGCCACCGGATAACTGGGCGGGATAATGGTTTTTACGGTCAGACAGGCCGACGGCATCAAGTTCGGCTGTTGCTTTTTCAAATGCGTCCCGGTCGCCTGCAAGTTCCAGCGGGGTGGCGACATTTTCAAGCGCGGTCATGGTCGGGATCAGGTGGAAGGATTGAAACACAATGCCCATATGATCGCGGCGAAATCGCGCCAGACCGTCTTCGTTGAGGGTGGAGAAATCCTGATCCAATACCGTAACCTTGCCGCTGCTGGCGGGTTCCAGCCCGGCCATCAACATCAACAAGGATGATTTGCCGGAACCGGACGGGCCGACAAGCCCCAATGTCTCGCCGCGCTCGACATTCAGGGAAATGCCCTTAAGTATGTTTACAACGCCCGCGTTTCCGGAAAGGGAAAGCGTGGTATTATGCAGTGAAATTGCCGGAGAACCCATATTTATGAACACCTTTTTGGAAAATGCCTTAACCATGCCATATAAGATCGCGCGGCAAATTCACAAGATTATAGTGCTAATGTTTTTGGCGGGCGGGGCCATGGCAGAAGAAACCGTTATTCTGGCTTTTGGAGATTCGCTGACTGCCGGATATGGCCTGCCCGTGGTGGACGGGTTTGTGCCGCAATTACAAAACTGGCTGGACGGGCAGGGCGCAGAGGTGCGGGTGATCAATGCGGGGGTTTCAGGCGATACCACGGCTGGCGGATTGGCGCGAATTAACTGGGTGCTGAACGATGAAATCGACGCGGTCATTCTGGAGCTGGGACCAAATGATTTTTTGCGCGGGTTAAACCCTGCGGTTGCGCGGGAAAATCTGGATGGCATTATGCAGGTGATTACCGAAAAAGGCTTGCCGGTGTTAATAGCGGGCATGCCGGCCCCGACCAATTTTGGCGCGGAATACAAGGCTGAATTCGATGCGATATATCCTTGGCTGGCGCAGAAATACGATATGCCGCTTTATCCGTTTTTTATGAACGGGATCGCTGAAATGCGGGGGCAACGGGATGTGATGGATTTTTTCCAACCGGACGGTTTGCATCCGAATGCTGAGGGCGTGGCGTTGATTGTTGAGGATATCGGGCCGTTTGTTCTGGAGCTGATCGGGATGGTGGAATAGGGGCTGCCGCCCCTCTTGAGCGCTGCTCAATTCACCCTGCGGGTTTATTTGCAACAAAGAAGGCATGCGAAAGCGCCGCATTTTAGGTAAATGCGGTTCAAATGTTGCCTTTATGGCGTGCTACATTTCGAAGGATACAGCGGTAGTGTTGGCGACTTTGCGTCGGTTCGTGCCTACGTCTATATGACGGTTTTTCCAGTGCGCTGGCGGCAAGCCCTTTTTTTGGTGGACCGCTACCAGTGTTGAAATCTGCATTGCCCGACGCAAGGTCTCCGAAAGTATCAGGCAGGCGTAGGTATACGCGGTGAGGGTTAATGTGGTCTGAGGGTGGCGTGCGGTGGGGCATGGCATGGCAACAAAAAAGGGCGCTAAAAGCGCCCTTTAAGATCGTACTCCATTGAATTCAAACAAAAAACGGTTTGCGGAATTCTTTGCTGGCTTGTTTATAGTTCAGGCCGATATCTGCCAGATGTGCGTCGTCCAGTTTGGCAAGTGCGGCGCGGGTGTTGCTGCGCTCGACCATAAATGCCAGCCATGTGGCAATCGCTGCCAGTGAAATTACGGGAAGTGCCAGTGTTTTGATTGCGAGAGTTTGCATGATTGCCTCCATAAGGGTTTGTGTTATGTTTAGGATAATTCATTCCATGGGCTGATGTATGGATGATTCGCTATAATAAGTAAAATGAATAGATTTGCTGGCACGCATCACGGAGATTGATATGTATAGAAACCTTGACTTAACCGCTTTACGATCCTTTATCACGGTGGCCGAAACCGGCGGTGTCACCAAGGCCGCCGCGCAATTGCACCTGACCCAATCGGCCGTTTCGATGCAGCTAAAACGTCTTGAAGAAGCATTGGGACAGCCGTTATTGGCGCGCGACGGGCGCGGGGTTCGCATGACCTTGCACGGCGAACAATTGCTGGGATACGGGCGGCGGATGCTGGCATTGAATGACGAGGTCTGGTCGCGCATGAATGATCAGGCATTTGAGGGCGAGGTGGTTTTCGGGGTGCCATCCGACATTGTTTACCCCCATGTTCCCGGAATTTTACAGCGTTTCGCGCAGGAATTTCCGCGCGTCAAAGTGCAGCTTATTTCGTCTTTTACCAGCCGTCTTAAACAGATGCTGCATGCGGGCGAGGTCGATGTGATTTTAACCACGGAATCCGGTCTTGAAAAAGATGGCGAAATTATCGAGCGCGCGCCGCTGATCTGGGTGGGGGCGCCTGACGGCAACGTCTGGCAAGAAATCCCGCTGCGGCTGGCATTTGAAAAAAACTGTATTTTCCGCGCGGCGGCGCAGGCGGCTTTGTCAAAATCGGGGCTGGATTGGGAAATAGCCGTGGAATCCAATTCCACCCGCACCATCGAGGCCAGCGTATCGGCGGACCTTGCCATCCATGCGTCACTGGCGGGGGCGACCTCGCCTTATATGGAGGCGGTTAACCATAATGGCGCCCTGCCGGAATTGCCGATGTTCAACATCAACATGTATGTCAGCCACGGCAAGCAGCGCGATATGGCGCAGGCTTTGGCCGATTATGTGCGGGCGGCTTACGGGGTTAATGTTGCTCAGGCAGCCGAATAGACCTGCACCACAACCTTGCCGGTGGATTTGCGGTCGGCCAGCAATTGCAATGCCTCGTTAGCGTTTTCCAGCGGCAAAACATGGCTGACATGGGGGGTTAATTTGCCGTCTATATACATGCCGAACAGCTGCAAAAAGCTTTTGAGCAGCACCTCGGGCTTAAAGCTGGCATAGCCGCCCCAATAAAGGCCAATCACCGAAATGTTTTTGACCAGCAGGATGTTGGCCGGAATTTGCGGAATATCACCCGAGGCAAAACCAAGCGGAATAATGCGGGCCTCGGGGTTGCAGGCCCGTAATGCGGCCTTGAACTGGTCGCCGCCCACGGGGTCATAGACCACATCGGCACCGCCCAGTGATTTGACAATTTCGCGGATATCCTGCGTTTCGCTGTCAATCAGATGATCCGCGCCCGCAGCTTTGGCGATGGCCAGTTTTTCTGCGCCCCGCGCCACAGCAATAACCTTTGCGCCCATCAGCTTGCCGAGTTCAACCGCCGTTAACCCAACCCCGCCCGAGGCGCCAAGCACCAGCAATGTTTCGCCAGCTTGCAAATTGGCGCGATAGTCCAGCGCCACATGGCTGGTGCCATAGGCAACCAGAAATGCCGCGACCTCCACGTCCGGCATTTCCTGGGGCACAGGCACACAGCGCGCCGCATCAAGGCAAAGATATTCCGCCAAGCCGCCCGCGCCGCCAAAGGCCGCAACCCTTGTGCCAACCGGAAAGCTGTCTACGCCTTCGCCAAGTGCTGTAATTGTGCCGCATATTTCCATGCCCGGTGTAAATGGCAGATTAAATTTTTCCTGATATTTGCCTTGCACAATCAGGGTGTCGCCAAAATTGATGCCGCAGGTATGAACACGAATTTGCACCTGTCCCGATTTGGGTTCGGGGATGACGATATCATCCAGTTGCATCGGTTGGTTAAGCTGGTGGAGCTGCATGGCGCGCATGGGTTTGGCCTTTTGGTTGGTTTTGTGCTATTTGTTGCATTGCGGCAACAAAATACAAGCCATAACTTGCTATATTCAGGCCATAGGCGTATGGGAGTGCCAAACGGGGTTGCGCCATGGCGTAAGCCCCGAATTTTTTTGTAAAAGGCCGGAATTATGGAACTGCGCAATATTGCGATTATCGCCCATGTTGACCACGGGAAAACCACCCTTGTTGACGAGATGCTGAAACAATCGGGCAATTACCGTGACAACGAAGCCACGGTCGAACGCGCCATGGACAGCAATGATCTGGAACGCGAACGCGGCATTACCATTCTGGCCAAAGCCACCAGCGTTGAATGGAAAGGCGTGCGTATCAACATCGTTGACACCCCCGGCCACGCCGATTTTGGTGGCGAAGTTGAACGTATTTTGTCAATGGTTGACGGGGTGGTTTTGCTGGTTGACGCCGCCGAAGGCCCGATGCCGCAAACCAAATTTGTGACCGCCAAGGCGCTGGCGCTGGGCTTGAACCCCATCGTGGTTGTCAACAAGGTCGATAAGCCCGACGGTGAACCCGACAAGGCCCATGATCTTTGTTTTGATCTGTTTGCCAATCTTGATGCCAGCGACGACCAGCTTGATTTCCCTATGCTTTTCGCATCGGGCCGTGCGGGTTGGGCCGATAAGGAACTGGACGGACCACGCAAGAATCTGGATGATCTGTTTGATCTTATTCTGGATCATGTGCCGGCCCCTGCGCAAATTTCTGCAAAAGACGAACCGTTTCGTATGCTGGCCACCACGCTTGGCGGCGATGCGTTTTTGGGGCGTATTCTGACGGGTCGTGTTGAATCCGGTGTTGCCAAAGCTGGCGATCAGATCAAGGCCATGAACATGCATGGCGAATTAATCGAGAATTTCCGCATTACCAAAGTGCTGGCCTATCGCGGCCTGGATCAGGTGGGCATTGACGAGGCCGTGGCCGGGGATATTGTTTCAATTGCCGGTATGGCCAAAGCCACCGTGGCGGATACTCTTTCTGATAAAAGTGTGTCCGAGGCGATCGAGGCGCAGCCGATTGATCCGCCGACCATTACCGTTACTTTTGGCATCAACACTTCGCCTTTGGCGGGGCGCGATGGCAGCAAGGTTCAAAGCCGTGTGATTCGCGACCGTTTGATGAAAGAGGCCGAATCAAACGTGGCCATCAAGGTGCAAGACAGCCCCGGCGGCGAAAGCTTTGAGGTTTCGGGGCGTGGCGAATTGCAAATGGGCGTGTTGATTGAAAATATGCGCCGTGAGGGTTTTGAGCTGTCCATCAGCCGCCCCCGGGTCATTATCCGTGAGGTCGACGGCCAAAAAGTGGAGCCGGTCGAGGAAGCCACCATCGATGTTGATGACGAATATTCCGGCGCGGTGATCGAAAAGTTGACCCAACGCAAGGGTGAACTGGTTGAAATGCGCCCGGGCGGTGTTGGCAAAACCCGCATCGTGATGCATGTGCCCAGCCGTGGCCTGATCGGCTATCACGGGCAGTTTTTGACTGATACGCGCGGCACCGGCGTTATCAACCGTGTGTTCCATGACTGGGCGCCCTATAAGGGCACCATCGAGGGCCGCCGTGCGGGGGTGCTTATTTCGATGGAGGCAGGACAATCCGTGCCTTATGCAATTTTCAACCTCGAAGATCGCGGCAAGTTTTTTATCGGTTCGCAAGAACAGGTTTACCAGGGCATGATTATCGGCGAACACAATCGCCCCAATGATCTGGACGTAAACCCCATGAAAGGCAAAAAGCTGTCAAACGTGCGGGCCAGTGGCAAGGATGATGCGGTAACCCTGACCACGCCGGTGCGGATGTCACTGGAAGAAGCCATCGCCTATATCGATAATGACGAACTGGTCGAGGTGACGCCAAACAGCATTCGCATGCGCAAACGGTTTCTTGATCCGGTGGATCGCAAGCGGGAATCTAAAAAGCTGGCTGTATAGATTAATTGCAATTTGCAGTGCTAATAGTTTATTAAGAATTGTAATTCGCAAAATGCAAATGCCTTGCCGTAATAATTGCATTAAAAGCGCGAGCTGTCTATAAGGTGTTGTAGATGGTCGGGTTTTCGAGCGGTTTATCAACTCAGGAAGTTGGCTTGGATGTTGCAACCGTTGTTTGTAATAGTCAAATTTTATTTGGGGTTTAGAATGAAACATCCAGTAGACGTCCATGTGGGCAAACGGGTTCGCCATCGCCGGTGGATGGTGGGCAAAACCCAGCAACAGCTTGGTGAGGCCGTTGGTATCAAATTCCAGCAAATCCAGAAATATGAAACCGGCATGAACCGTGTTTCCGCATCCCGTCTTTGGGATATTGCAGGGGTGCTCGAAGTGCCGGTCAGCTTTTTCTTTGAAGGTCTGGAAGCCGGAGACATAGAGGCAAAAGCCGTTGAAACCCCCGCATCCGATATGCGCGGTGATTTGCTGGCCGATAAAGAAGCACTGGAACTGGTGCGGTCTTATTATTCCATTCCCGAAGCACAACGCCGCCGTCTGTTCGATCTGGCGCGAGTGCTGAGCGAAGTTGCCTAAAAGCGTTTGACGCGCAGCAAAAATTATGAAATCCCCGTCTGGCAACAGGCGGGGATTTTTTATGGAAATTAGCAATTCAGAACAACAGGAATTGATGTCTGTGGCCCATGAACTGGCCGATGTGGCGCGCATTGAAACCCTGAAATATTTTCGCCAGCCGGCTTTGGGTATTTCCAACAAGGAAATCGCCAGTTTTGATCCGGTGACCGAGGCTGACCGCGCCTCGGAACGGGCCATGCGCGATATACTGGCCAAACGCCGCCCCGATGACGGGATTTTGGGCGAGGAATACGGGGTTAAGGCAGGCACCAGCGGGCTGACATGGGTGCTTGACCCGATCGACGGCACCCGCGCCTATATCAGCGGCACCGCCAGCTGGGGGGTGCTGATCGGCCTTGATGCGGGCGATGGTCCGGTGTTTGGCATTGTTGACCAGCCCTTTACGGCTGAGCGGTTTACCGGCGGGTTCGGCATTTCGGAATGGGTGCGCAATGATGAAAAACGCGTGATGAAAACCCGTGATTGTGCGGCGCTGTCCGATGCTATTTTGTATACGACCTTTCCCGAGGTCGGCACGCCTAATGAGGGCGCGGCATTCAAGGCAGTATCAAAACAATGTAAATTAACCCGATACGGGCTTGATTGTTATGCTTATGCGTTAATCGGGCTTGGTATGGTTGATCTGGTGATCGAAAGCGGCTTGCAGGCTTATGACATTCAAGGCCCGATGGCAGTGGTAAATGCCGCGGGCGGTATTGTGACCAATTGGCAAGGTGGGCCAGCGCATATGGGTGGGCAAATTCTTGCGGCGGGCGATGCACGAATGCATGCAGCAGCGATGGAAATTCTAAATAACAGCGTCTAGGAACCTGTCGGTTTCATCCCATGCATGTGCCTGGATTTCCGGTGCTTCCATCCAGATTTCATGGCGGGCCGAGCATATTTTCAGCAAGGTATTATTGGGTATCCGCGCCGAAACCTGTTCAATCGCGGCTGGCAGCACAATGCTTTCGTCACTGCCATACATCACAAGGGTTGGAATTTCCGGCATTGGTTCGGTTTTGAACCGTTTGAATTCATCCAGAGCGCCCCGAAACCAGCGCATGCTGGCGCCGCCAAGGCCCAGTTCGGGCTTTTTAAGGATATGCTGGCGCATAAATTCCCATTGAACGGGGTCGGTGGTTAGCGTGTTGTCTTTGAAATCTGCCGATGTCACATAAAAATCGCCATTGGTGGTGGGAACCCGCAATTTGCCCAAGCCCAATGTGCGGGCGATTCCGGACAGCAAAGCCACAACCGGCCTTGTGCCTCTGGGCATAATCACATTCCACATCGGCGCCGAAAATACCGCCGCCTTGAAATCATGTTTGCCCAGCAAATGCCGCAGCGCAATGCAACCGCCCATGGAATGGGAAAACAACAGGCGCGGCCCCTTCAGGCTGGCGACATCGGGGTGGTTAAGCACGGTTTCAAGGTCTTGCTGGTAATCGGTAAAATCAACCACATCACCCAGATCATTACGCCCGTCAATATGGTCAGACAGGCCTTGGCCGCGCCAATCAAGCGCCACAACCGAAAAGCCGCGCTGGACAAGCCGGCCATAGCTGGCCCCGTATTTTTCAATATATTCAGTGCGCCCGGTCAGAAAAACCACGGTGCCGCGCGTGCCATCCCCCCAGACGGCAAACCGGATTCTGGTGCCGTCGGGTGTGGTGGCAAATTGCGCAACGCCCCCGTCAGGGGCATTGGCCATTTCTGAATAAAGCGGGGCGCCGGGCATGTTATCCGAGAATTGCGCCAAGCTTCATGGCCATGGACATATCGCCATCCACGCTTAACTTGCCGCTCATGAATGCGGCCGTCGGGTTCAACTCGCCATCCATCAATTCCTGAAACACATCAGCGGTGGCGGTCAGGGTGCAATCAGCATCGCTATCGTCTGCGGCAACGCCGGTTTCGTCGATGCGCACCGCGCCCTCGCCCTCGATTTCAAATTTTACCGATCCTTCAAAATCGCCGCCGCCAAGTTTTTCGGCCAGTGCAGCAACCGCCGCTGAAATAATTTCGCTCATTTGATGTTCTCCATGTATTAAGTTGACGTTAACGTAAGCATTGCCGCTATCAATGCAAATGTTTTCCCGATTTTCCTAACGTAAAGCAAAAGGTATGGCACGTAAAATTTACTGTCAATTTGCAAATAGGAATTGAGCTTTGCCTGTGTCGCGGTCATGGTGTCGGGATGTTATACAGAATAAAAGCCGGAATAATTGCGTTGATGCTGGCAGGGTCGGCAATGGCGCAGGGCGTGGAATTTGGCGAAAACCCGCGTCTGGATGAATTATTCGCGCAGTTGCAAAGCAAAGACGGCGCCAATGCCGAAAGCGAAATTCTGCTGATTTTTCGCAAAAGCGGATCGGACGCGATGGATCTGCTGCTAAAGCGGGGGCTTGATGCGCTGGATGCGGGCAGCCCGCGCGATGCGGTCTGGCATTTTTCGGCGCTGATTGACCATGCCCCCGAATTTGGCGAAGCCTATAGCGGGCGGGCGATTGCGTTTTACGAGCTGGGCGAGCTGGATATGGCCCTGCAGGACATTCACACCACCCTTACCTTTAATTCGCGACATTTTCGTGCGCTTGTCGGGTTGGGCTTTATTCAGGAAGAACTGGGAAATCTGGATGAGGCCCTGCGTGCCTATAAAATCGCCTATAGCTTAAATCCGCATATGGAGGGGCTGAAAGACGCGATCACGCGGGTTGAATCCCAAATCAGTATTTTACACTAATTTATCGAGATCTGGCCATGCAAGGCACTGTTACCGCTGTTCTTGGCCCGACCAATACCGGCAAAACCCATTACGCAATTGAACGTATGCTGGGCCATCCAACCGGCATGATCGGCCTGCCATTGCGGCTGTTGGCGCGCGAGGTCTATGACAAGGTTGTGGCCCTGCGCGGGGCGCATGTTGTGGCGCTGCTTACCGGCGAGGAACGGATTTTACCGCCCCGGGCCAAATACTGGGTCTGCACCGTTGAGGCCATGCCGATGGATATGAATGTGGCATTTCTGGCGGTTGATGAAATTCAGCTTTGTGCTGACCCGGACCGGGGCCATATTTTCACCGACCGGTTGTTGCATGCGCGGGGCCGCGTTGAGACCCTGTTTATGGGCGCAGAGGCGGTAAAGCTGCGGGTCGAATCCCTGCTGCAAGACATAAAATTCGAGCATCGCAGCCGGTATTCAAAATTAACTTATGCAGGGGTCAAGAAAATTGGCCGTATGCCGGCGCGCTCGGCCATTGTCGGGTTTTCGGTGGAAAGTGTTTACGAGATCGCCGAATTGTTGCGCCGCCAAAAAGGCGGGGCGGCGGTGGTGATGGGGGCGCTTAGCCCGCGCACGCGCAATGCGCAGGTGGAAATGTATCAAAATGGCGATGTTGATTATCTGGTGGCCACCGATGCTATTGGCATGGGGCTTAATCTGGATATCAAACATGTGGCTTTGGCGGGCTTGTCCAAATTTGACGGGCGGCGGCACCGTTACCTGATGCCAAATGAACTGGCGCAAATTGCCGGACGGGCAGGGCGATATAAAACAGATGGCACATTCGGCGTTACCGGCGAGGCCGAACCGCTGGAACCGGAATGGATAGAGGCGATTGAAAACCACCGGTTTGCCCCGATCAAAAAGCTGGAATGGCGGAATTCAAAACTGGAATTCGGCAATGTTGCGGCGCTGTTGCAAAGCCTTGATAGGCCGTCAAAACACCCCGATCTGGTAAAAGCGCGCGATGCCGATGATGTGCTGACCCTGCGCGCATTATGGGAAATGCCCGAGATCAAGGACAGGGTGCAATCGCCCAATGACGTGCGGCTGTTATGGGATACCTGCCAGATACCCGATTTTCGGAAAATCGCGGGGAATGCGCATGTTGGCCTTGTTCAGCAGGTTTTCGCCTATTTACAGGGTAAAAAAGGCGTAATTCCCGAAGATTGGCTGGCAAAACAGATACACCATATTGATAAAACCGCTGGCGACATTGAAACATTGTCAAAACGGCTGGCTTTTATTCGCACTTGGACTTACGTTGCCCAGCGAAACGGCTGGGTTGCGGATGCAAACCATTGGCGCGGTGCAACCCGCGCGATTGAAGATAGACTGTCGGATGCGTTGCACGAACGTCTGACCCAAAGATTTGTTGACCGGCGCACCAGCGTGTTGATGCGGCGGTTAAAGCAGGAGGAAAGCCTTTTGGCTAATGTAAATGAAAACGGTGATGTCACCGTTGAAGACCAGTTTATCGGTAAGCTGATAGGCTTTCGGTTTTTGCTTGACCCAAAGGCCAGCGCTGACGAGGCCAAAACATTGCGCGCCGCAGGGCTGGCCGCATTGCAGCCGGTGTTTAACCTGCGCGCTGACAAAATGTATAACGCGCCCGATGCCGAATTCGATGTAACCCAACAAGGCGGGTTGATGTGGGGCGAACATGCGGTGGGCAAACTGGTGGCTGGCGCTGATGTGCTTTCGCCGATTGTCGAACCGTTTGTCGATGACGAGGCCGGCGCGGATGTTGCCGAAAAAATCCGCCGTCGGTTGGCGCACTGGATTGACCGTAAAATCACGGCCCAGTTCGAACCGCTTTTGGCGATGAAAAACGATGAAACACTTGAGGGCATGGCCAAGGGTGTGGCGTTCCAGATTGTCGAAAATCTGGGCGTAATGCCGCGCAGCGAAATTGCTGCCGACATCAAAGCGCTGGATCAGGACGCGCGCGGCACCTTGCGCAAACACGGGCTGCGCTTTGGCCAGTTTACGATATTCCAACACCTGATGCTGAAACCCGCACCAACCCGTTTGCGGCTGGTGCTTTGGTCGCTGTCGGCAGGGCTGGATGATTTCCCCGAGGCACCGCCGCCCGGTCTGGTGACCATTCCTGCCGTGGCGGATGCGCCGGACGGGTTTTATGCGCGGGCCGGTTATCGGCTGGCGGGGGATCGTGCCATTCGTATCGATATGCTGGAACGGCTTGCCGATATGCTGCGCAGTGAAAACAGCCGTGCAGGGTTTGAGGCTAATGCCGATATGCTGTCGATCACCGGCCTGACGCTGGAGCAATTTGCCAACCTGATGCAAGGTTTGGGATACGCGGCTGAACGTGGAGAGCGCGAAAAGGTCAAGGTTGAAAAACCGGCTGAAGCTGCCGAAAAGCCCGCTAAAGCAGAGGGTAAACCGGCTGAACCTGCAAAGGTTGTTTCAAATGCCGTTGAAGAAAAACCTGCTGAAGAAGAAGCCGCGCCCGAGATTGAGGTGTTTTATACGTTCCGCTGGGTGCCAGCCAAACGCCATAATACGGCCCAACGCGACAAACCACGCGGCCAGAAACCGCGCAAAGGCAAACCCAAACAAACCCGTGGCAAGCCCCAATCGGCCCGCGCGCCAAGCAAAGACAAACCGTTTGATCCCGATAATCCGTTTGCCGCACTTGCTGCGCTGAAAGCCAAGGATTGAGCGAAACACCCACCCTTCGGCTGGATAAATGGCTGTGGCAGGCGCGGTTTTTCAAAACCCGCACGCTGGCGGCCAAAATGGTAAGCCTTGGGCGGGTGCGGGTGAATTCAGCACGGGTGACCAAACCGGCCACAGCGGTCAAGGTTGGTGACGGGCTGACCTTTGCACAGGGTGATGCCGTGCGGATTATCGAAATTTTGGCGCTGGGCGCGCGCCGTGGCCCCGCAACCGAGGCGCAAGCGCTTTATCTGGATCTGGCCCCCAAGCCTGATCCGGCGGATATCGGGGCAAAACCTTATGCCGAACGGGGCGGGGCGCGGCCTACCAAAAAAGATCGTCGGGCAATGGATGCCATACGCCGCATCGGGCCTTGAAACCCGATAGACGCGGGCATAATAACAAGCGTGATCAGATTCGAGGGAAGCCATGACCTATATTGTCAATGATGCGTGTATCGCCTGCAAATATACCGACTGCGTAGAGGTCTGCCCGGTTGATTGTTTTTATGAAGGCGAAAACATGCTGGTCATCCACCCTGATGAATGCATTGATTGTGGCGTCTGCGAACCGGAATGCCCTGCGGACGCCATTCGCCCCGATACCGAACCCGACGCAGAAAAATGGGTTGAATTCAACCGTAAATATTCCGAACTGTGGCCGGTGATCATTTCCCAAAAAGACCCGCTGCCCGATGCAGAAGCCCGCGAGGGCGAAGAAGGCAAGCTGGAGAAATATTTCAGCGAAAAACCCGGCGAGGGCGGTTAAGCGATTCGGATTGGGGACAATTTTTGATAAATACTTGCTAATTCGTCAATAATCGGGCGAATTAGGTGATGATTTTGGCTTGATACGGTTCTAATCGCCCCCATTTTGTGATATGTCGCTGATAGAACCATAGAAACTTGCATGAGGCATTTCCGAAAAAGCAGTATTCGGATATTTATAATTCCCACCCGCGCGATTGGCCGTAAACCGCCATTTGCGCGTTTTTGTCGGGTCATTAAGGAAATAAAATGAGCAAAGCTAAAAAACAACTCGATTTCGCGATAAACCAGTTTGTGGTTTACCCGTCCCACGGGGTTGGCAAAATCACCAGCATTGATACCCAGACCGTGGGCGAAGAAGTTTTGGAAATGTTTGTAATTGCGTTTGAAAAAGAAAAAATGACCCTGCGGGTGCCAACCGTAAAAGCATTGCTGGTAGGGATGCGCGGGCTGGCCGAACCTGTCGAGGTGGCCAAAGCCATGAAAACCCTGAAAGGTCGCGCGCGGGTAAAACGCGCCATGTGGTCGCGCCGTGCACAGGAATATGAACAAAAGATCAATTCCGGCGATTTGATTTCGATCGCCGAAGTGGTGCGGGATTTGCACCGCAATGACGACCAGCGCGAACAATCCTATTCCGAACGGCAACTTTATGAGGCCGCGCTGGAACGCCTGACCCGAGAAGTTGCGGCAGTGGACGGCGAGGGCGAAGACATCGCGCAAACCAAAATTAGCGATGTGCTGGACAGCCGCGTGGTGCCGGTGCCGGTTGAACCTACGCCGCCAGCCGCGGTATAGCCCGACCTTACATCGCTTACAGCAATGCTATTGCTGCGGCCAAGCCTGCGACTTCGGCGCATTGCTGGGCGGTTCCCAGCACATCTCCGGTTTGGCCACCCAGTTTTTTCAGGGCAATGGTGCAGACCGGAATGATGGCAATGGCCATGGCTGCAAACAGAATTATACCGCTAAAGCCGGTTAAAACCACACAAGCCAGTAAACCTATTGCCAGCGCAACGCCGGTTTTTTGGGCCGATGGCTGGCCGGCACTGGCCGAAAGGCCCAAGGGTTTTGCGGGGTCTATCATAAACATCACCCCGACCATCAAGGCGCGTGATCCGGCCCCGACTGCTGCCAGTGTCAGCATTAAATCCCAGCCTTGCAGGGCCGCAATTCCTGAAAATCGCGCTAGCAAAAACACAATCAACGCCACCGCGCCATAAGCGCCGATGCGGCTGTCTTTCATGATTTCAAGGCGGCGTTCAACGGTTGTGCCCCCCCAGATGCCATCGGCAAAATCGGCCAGGCCGTCTTCGTGCATGGCCCCTGTTGCCATGGCAAATCCCAGCAATATAAACGCAGCCACCATGCCGTTTGGAATGCCGATCCAGCCCAGAAATACACCCAGAACGCCAAGTAATCCGCCCAGTATCAATCCCACCAGCGGATAGGCCCATGCGGCATTCGCGGCGCGTTTACCGGCCTGCGCGTGGTCAACCGGAACCGGCAGGCGGGTTAGCAGGCTGAAGGCTGCCAGCAGGTCATGGGGTTCAAAATCGGGTTTTTGGTCGGGCATTTGTGTTTTGGTTTCGTTTTTGGTTCAACTGCGCTTTGAATTGTGGTTATGACTGTGCGGATAGTTTAACGAAAGCGTACCAATGCCAACACCTGTTTTTTCTTCTCTTGCCGAATTTAATGAAATTCTGGCAAAAATGCCTAAAACCGATGCCAAAGCAACGGCGGATGCAACTGCCCGCGATGCGGTGCTGACCAAACCGCCCGGCGCTTTGGGGCGGCTGGAAGATATTGCCATTTGGTATGCGGGCTGGCGGGGTGAGCCGGCGCCGCAAATCACCGCACCGCAAGCCTTGGTTTTTGCCGGTAATCACGGGGTTGTTGCGCAGGGGGTCTCGGCATTTCCGGCCGAGGTCACGGCGCAAATGGTGATGAATTTTGAACATGGCGGCGCAGCCATCAACCAGCTTTGCAAGGTGGCAGGGGCCAAATTGACCGTGCATGCGCTGGATCTGGATACCCCCACACAGGATTTTACGGTTGAACCGGCGATGACGGAACCGGAACTGGTTTTGGCGCTGAATACCGGTTGGAACGCGGTTGACCCATCGGCTGATTTGCTAATCACCGGCGAGATGGGCATTGGCAACACCACCAGCGCCGCCGCGATTTGCACAGCGCTTTACGGGGGCGAAGCCGAAAGCTGGGTGGGCCGTGGCACCGGTGTGGACGACGCAGGGCTGGCGCAAAAAGCCGATGTGGTATCGCGCGGGGTTGCGTTGCACGGCGATATTTTGTCAGACCCGATGCAGGTTTTGCGCTGTCTTGGCGGGCGCGAATTGGCAGCAATGGTTGGTGCAATTGCACGGGCGCGCATGGAACGTATTCCGGTTATTCTGGACGGGTTTATTTGCTCGGCGGCGGCGGCCACACTGGCAAGCGCCCATTCCGGCGCGCTGGATCATTGCGTAGCGGGGCATGTTTCGGCTGAATCCGCCCATGTGCGACTTTTGGAAGAACTGGGAAAACAGCCGATATTGTCATTGGGAATGCGGCTTGGCGAAGGGTCGGGCGCGGCATTGGCGATCAATATTGTTAAATCGGCGCTTGCCTGCCATTCGGGTATGGCCAGTTTTGATCAAGCGGGGGTTTCGGGGGGGTAGTTTGTTAATCGGCTAAAAGCTCTTCCATAAATAACGATATAAGCTGCGAGCGCCCGCTGGCACCGGCCTTTTTGAACACCGCATTTACCTGTGCTTTGATTGTGCCGATACTTTTGCCGCGCATTTCGGCGATTTCGGCGTTGGAAAGACCTTTGATCACAAATAGCGCCACGTCTTTTTCCGAGGGTGTCAGCCCCCAGTCAACAAAGCTCTGGTCTATCAATTCATTAAAAGCCTGCCGCGCAACCAGTATTTTTCTGTCTATTTCACGGCGCTGGCGGGCAAGGCTGCGAAACGCAATCATGCCAAGAATGGAGCCAAGCAATAGTGCGATAATTGTGATGATTTGCACAATTTCGTGGTATTCCCAGCTCATTGGAGCTTTTCGTAACCCGAATATATCCGCCGCCAGATCAAATATAAAGAAAGCCGAAAAAGCCGATTGCAACGCAACAATGCTGCCAAGAATAATTTTATCGGTCCGGTGGTTTGCTCGATGCATGGGGGTCTCTTTGAAATGGTTTTGAAAAAGGTTTTTGGCGCGGCGGGTCGTGCCGCGCCAAAAAATAGTTTGGGTTTTATGATGGCGCAGAATGCGCCCCAAGCCAGTATAGGGCTTAGTTGCCGCCCATACCACCGCCGCCACCCATACCACCGCCATTATCGCCATTGCCGCCGCCCATGCCGCCGCGGCCATTGTCTTCCATGCCGCCGGTCATGTTTTCCGTCACACTTGTAGCCATGGATCTGTTATGGTCACGCGTGATGTCTCTTAAAACCTCGCCCGTAGCAGTATTCATAACCATTTCCCGCATTGCGTTTTCGTCATAAGCCATGATTTTGGCGCGCCCGAAAATGGTGCGGCTGATCTCGATATAGACATACCCTTCGGCTTTCAGCGCTTCGACCAGGGCTATGACCTCGGGAATTTGGGCCATCCGTTCATTCTTAACCAGGATTTGCGCTTCGGTTGGCGGGGTTGTCGTTTGCGCGTAAGCCAAGCCTGTGCCAAGAAACGTTGCGGTAAGTCCTGCGGCGATAAGTGTATTGAGTTTCATTGTATTTCTCCAGATTTAACGCTGGTCGGAATGACAGCGACTGGGCCTAACCTGAAGTGTTTTCCGGATATTTGATATAGAACCAGAGGTATAAGCGTAACCTTTAACCCTAGGCTTATACGCAAGTGGATTGGAATTGTGCTAATCTGTTGATAAAACAACAATTAAAATCATTGGGAGTAATGGAGCTTCCGGAAAAAACTTTGGCACCGCAGGGGCGGAAAAATGGCGTTTATATCCAGGGTTTAGAGAATTAACCTTTGGGTTTATGGGGGGCGCCCTTTTGGGGCTGGCTCTGCCGGTTTTCGGGGTGCCCGGGGCATTGATGCCTGGCGGGCCAGCTTCTCGATTTGTAATTCCGATATTTCCCCTTCTGGTTTTGTTGCTTCGGGCTGTTTCTGACGCAAAGTCTATGCCCGAAATATTTTTCATCAACCTACTTATAATTCTGTTGTTAAAAGGCTATTTGCCAATAAAGAAAAACTGTCATCGATTTTTGATTCTGGTGCTGGAAAAAGCGGTAGATAGAAGTTAGAAGATAAAAAATAATGCCGGACGGAGACGGATGAGCCAAATCAGCACTTTATTACCGATTATTGCGGCTCTGCCGTTTGTGGGCGCGCTATTGCCGGGGTTGATGATCCGGGCCGGGCGCAATGTTGCCGCGTCTTCAGCGGCATTGATTACATTTCTGGCACTGGTAATGCTTTTGGTCGAGGCCCCGGCCGTGATGCGCGGCGAGGTGTTGCGCGCCGATATAGAATGGATGCCGATACTGGGCCTGAATGTCAGCTTTATGCTGGACGGGCTGGGGTTTTTGTTTGCGCTGATGATCCTTGGCATTGGCTTGCTGGTTATTCTTTATGCGCGGTTCTATCTTTCGCGCAAAGACCCGATGGGGCAGTTTTTTACCTATTTGCTGCTGTTTCAGGGCGCGATGCTGGGCATTGTGCTTTCCAATAACGTGTTGTTATTGCTGATATTCTGGGAATTAACCAGCCTATCGTCATTTTTGCTGATCGGCTATTGGAAACACCTGCCCGCAGGGCGTCAGGGCGCGCGTATGGCGCTGGCCGTAACCGGCATGGGTGGCTTGGCCATGATTGGCGGCATGTTGATATTGGGCGATATCGCGGGCAGTTATGATCTGGATGTTATTTTATCACAAGGCGAGGCCATCAAGGCATCGCCAATGTATCTGCCTGCATTATTGCTGATATTGCTGGGGGCTTTTACCAAATCGGCACAATTTCCGTTTCATTTCTGGCTGCCCCATGCGATGGCCGCGCCAACGCCGGTTTCGGCCTATTTGCATTCGGCGACCATGGTCAAGGCCGGTATTTTTATCATGGCACGGTTCTGGCCGGTTCTGGCGGGCACGGATGCGTGGTTTTACATTGTTGCCACTACGGGCCTGATCACCATGATTTTGGGTGCATTGATTGCGTTGTTCAAGGATGACCTTAAGGCATTGCTGGCGTTTTCAACCGTTAGCCAGCTGGGGTTGATTACCATGCTGCTTGGCTTTGGATCACCGCTTGCGGCGGTGGCTGCGGTTTTTCATATTATCAACCATGTGGTGTTCAAGGCGGCGTTGTTTATGTCAGCCGGTATTGTTGACCACGCGCTGCATACCCGCGATATAAAACGTCTTGGCGGGCTGGCGGCGTTTATGCCCATAACCGCCACCATCGCCACCATTACCGCATTGTCCATGGCGGGCATTCCGTTTCTTAACGGATTTTTGTCCAAGGAAATGATGTTGCAAGAGGCATCGGAGGTTGTCTGGATGGGCAATGCATGGCTGGTGCCGGTGCTGGCAACCATTGGTGCCTTGCTGTCGGTTGCCTATTCCTTGCGGTATATTATGCATGTGTTTGCCGGTAAAAAACGCAATGATTACCCCGCAGAACCCCATGATCCGGGTTTCGGGTTGTGGGCCGCGCCTGCCTTGTTGGCCGTGCTGGTGGTTTTGATCGGTATTTTCCCCAAGTTTTTTGTCGATGCATTGGTGGCGGTTTCTGCAGGTGCGGTGGTTGGCGGTGAATTGCCTTATTACAGTATAAAGCTGTGGCACGGTTTTAATGCCGCCCTGTACATGAGCACAATTGCCGTGGTTGCTGGTGCCATATTCTTGTCGCAACAACGCTGGATGGCCAAGCTGTGGGATGCAACACCGCGCCCCGAGGCCAAAGACCTGTTTGATAGCCTGATCGCTGCTTTTGTGCGCTTGGCGGCGTGGGCTTCAGGGGGGCTGCATAACGGTGCCATTAGCCGCTATCTGGCGATATTTATTGTGATCACGGTCGGGCTTGGATTTATTAGCTTTACGGGTGGAACCAATGTTGCGGGAACCCGCGAATTGCTGCCGATTCCGTTTGTTGCGGCGGTGGCATGGGTGTTGTTGGTGGTGGCCTCGATCGCCATTGTGACCCATCATCGTGCGCGGTTTACGGCGCTGGTTTTGCTGGGGATTATCGGCATTGCCGTGTCGCTGGGGTTTGTTTACCTTTCCGCACCGGACCTTGCCATGACCCAGATTTCGGTCGAAGTCGTGACCATCATGTTGCTGTTGCTGGCGCTGAATTTTCTGCCCAAGAAATCGCCCGTTGAAAGCGGCAATTTGCGCCGTCTGCGTGACGGATTGATTGCGCTGACAGCCGGTGGCGGCATTGCGGCGCTGGCCTATGCGTTTATGATCCGCGATTTCAGCACGATTTCGGAATTCCATCTGGCAAATTCTTATATCGGCGGTGGTGGCACCAATGTGGTGAATGTTATTCTGGTGGATTTTCGCGGCTATGACACCTTTGGTGAAATCATCGTGCTGGGCATTGCCGGATTGCTGATTTTTGCCCTGATGGAGGCATTGCTGGCTGGCAAGGCCTCGCAGCGGCTGGCAACATGGGCAGATGACGGCAATCTTTCCCGAGACCGGCATCCGATGATGATGGTGGTGGTGACACGGGTAATGATGCCCATTGCGATCATGGTCGGGGTGTTTATCTTTTTGCGTGGCCATAACCAGCCGGGCGGCGGGTTTATTGCCGGTCTGGTGGTGGCGATCGCCCTGTTGATGCAATATATGGCCAGCGGGTTTGCCTGGGCACAGGAACGCCAGCGGGTGGAGTATCATTCCATGATCGGGATGGGGGTGCTGGTTGCGGCGCTGACCGGTGCTGGTGCATGGCTGGCGGGGCGGCCGTTTTTAACCAGCGCCTTTGGCTATGTCGAATTGCCGTATCTGGAAAAATTTGAGCTGGCAACCGCTGCCTTGTTTGACTTGGGTGTGTTTTTAACCGTGGTTGGCGCGGTGATGCTGGCGCTTTACAGCTTTTCGCGGCTGGCGCGCCGGGCGGGCGAGGTCGCAAATGTCGACCCGATGGATTTTGACCCGAGCCTTGATACCCGCCCCGCACCGGAGGACACATAACATGGAATTGCTTGTTGCCAGCGCCATTGGTGTTTTGACTGCCGCAGGGGTATATCTTATTCTGCGACTTCGGGCGTTCCCGGTTATTCTGGGCACGGCGATGTTGTCTTATGCCGTAAATGTATTTCTATTTTCCGCCGGACGGCTGACCATAAACGCGCCGCCAATTTTGCAAAAAGGGGTGGAAACCTATGCCGACCCGTTGCCCCAGGCCCTGGTGTTGACCGCAATTGTAATTTCATTTGGCATGACTGCGGTGGTGGTAATGATTGCGCTGGGCGCATTTCTGGAAACCGGCGATGATGCAATCGATATTCCGGAGGAAGATAAATGAACCACTGGATGATTGCCCCTGTGGTATTGCCTGCCATGCTGGCACCCGTTATCGCATGGGTCATGCGCCATGACATAACTTTGGCACGGGTGTTTTCCCTGGCGGGAACTGTGGCTTTGGTGGCGATTTCCATTGGTCTGTTTATAACTGCCGCCAGTGGCGAGATCTCGGTCTATAAGCTGGGCAACTGGGATGCGCCATTTGGCATTGTGCTGGTGCTGGACCGGCTTTCGGCGTTGATGGTGCTGTTGACAACCTCGCTGGCGCTGATGGTGCTGATCTATGTGATTTCCAGCAATTGGGATACGCGCGGGCGGCATTTCCATGCGCTGTTCCAGTTCTTGCTGATGGGGGTGACCGGCGCGTTTCTGACCGGTGATGCCTTTAATCTGTTTGTGTTTTTCGAGGTATTGCTGATTGCATCTTACGGGTTGATGATCTTTGGCGGTGGCGGCATGCGTTTGCGCGCCGGCTTGCAATATGTGGTGATGAACCTTGCGGGATCAGCGCTGTTTCTGGTGGCGCTGGGCACGATTTACGGGGTGACCGGCACGTTGAACATTGCCGATCTGGCGGTTAAAATGCAGGAATTGCCGGCGGCTGATGCTGCCCTGATGCGGGTGGCGGCCATGTTGCTGATGATTGTTTTTGCAGTCAAGGCAGCGCTGTTTCCGGTGCAATTCTGGCTACCGGCAACCTATGCCAATGCGCCCGCACCTGTGGCGGCGATGTTTGCAATTATGACCAAGGTTGGCGCCTATGCGATTTTGCGGTTTTTCACCATTGTGTTCGGGCCGGAAGTATCGGCAACCGGCAGCATGGCCGCCGACTGGCTGTTGCCCGCTGCCCTGATTACCATCGTGATCGGTGCCAGCGGTGTGCTGGGCGCCAAACGGCTGTTGTCGCTGGCCTCTTTTGCGGTTTTAACGTCGATGGGCACGGTGATGGTGGCGATTTCTATGTTCACCCCCGATGCGGCAATGGCGGCTTTGTATTATATCATCCATTCCACATTTGCCGCCGCCGCCCTGTTTCTGGTGGCGGATCTGGTGGTTACGCATCGTATCCATGACAGGCTTAGGATTGCGCCGGTAATGGCACGCAGCGGGCTGATTTCTGCGGTGTTTTTTGTAGTGGCGATTGCCGCTGCCGGAATGCCGCCGCTGGCGGGGTTTCTGGGCAAGCTACTGGTGCTGGAAGCCGCGCAAACCAATGCAGATATGGTTTGGATATGGGCGGTTATTCTGGTGTCGTCACTGATGATGGTGGTGGGATTTGCCCGCGCCGGCAGCATGATATTCTGGAACACAGAAGAACCGGCCGCACCCCCTGAGGCGGGCAGTCCTTTGCCGGTTATGGCTGCAATGTTGCCGGTTGCGGTGCTGGTTTTGCTGGCGGTATTTGCCGGCCCTCTGACCCAATATACCCAAGCCACTGCTGAACAATTGTTTACCCCCGCTGAATACATATCCTCAGTATTGGAGGCAAAATGATCAACCGTCTTTTCCCCCATCCGATTTTAACGGTTATGTTGACCATAACCTGGTTGTTTCTGGCGCATTCCAGTTCGCTGAATTCCATTTTGTTCGGTTTGTTTTTGGGCATTGTTATCCCGATTGGCACCGCGCCTTTTTGGCCAGACCGGCCTGCTTTGCGCAATCCGTTGATGATTGTCGAATATATCATGGTGGTGATGTGGGATATTGTGGTGGCCAATATCGAGGTGGCGCGGATTATTCTGTTCAAGCCCAACAAGGATATGCGTCCGGCATGGGTGACTGTCCCGCTTCAGCTGACCTCGCCCGAGGCGATCACGGTTCTGGCGGGCACCATTACCCTGACACCGGGCACGGTTACCGCGATGATTTCGGCAGATGGCAGTTGCCTGCTGGTGCACTGCTTGCACACCGACAACCCAGACGCGGTTGTCGCCGAGATCAAAAACAGGTATGAACGCAGATTGTTAAAGGCTTTCCGATGATTACTTATGCAGTTACTTTTGCACTGGGGTGTTATGGTCTGGGCTTGTTGATGAACCTTTGGCGGGTGACCCATAGCGACCATGTTGCCGACCGGATATTGGCGCTCGATACCATGGTGATCAATGTGATCGGGATTTTGACCCTGATCGGGGTGCTGTTTGGCACCCGCATGTATTTTGAGGCATCCATGCTGTTTGCCATGGTCGGGTTTGTTTCAACCGTTGCTTATTGCCGCTTTATCTTGCGCGGCAGCATCATTGAATAGGGGCGAAATATGAGCATTATTGCCGAAATTCTTATCTCTGGCGTTATTGTTATTGGCGGGTTGTTCGGGCTGGTCGGGTCATATGGTATGATCAAACTGCCCGATACCATGCGCCGTGTTCACGCCCCGACAAAAGCAACCACGCTGGGGATTGGCGGGGCGCTGATTGGGTCAATGACATATTTTTACTTTGCAGAAGGCATTTTTTCGCTGCACGAATTGATGATCACGCTGTTTTTGTTTTTAACGGCTCCGGTTACGGCCAATTTTATCTCCAAAACCTATATGGCTGATTCCCTTAAGGAATCGGACCTGCCCGAAACCAGTTCAAAATATGGCTGGGCTGGCTATAACGACCCCCCCGAGGAAGAGAACGAGCAGCCAAAAGACAACTAATGGACAGTTGCCCCTGTGGGGCAGGTGTGGCAAAACATAGGGAATCTTTTACCTGATAAAGGCGTTGATATGATTGATTTTGCTGCTGCCCGTGTTGCCATGGTGGACTGTCAGGTCCGCCCGTCCGATGTTACGCTTTATCCGGTGATAGAGGCAATGTTATCTGTCCCCAAAGAAGAATTCGTGCCGCGTGACATGCGCGAAGTGGCCTATAGCAGTGATAATATTGTATTGGCGGAAAACCGTGTGGTGCTTGACAGCCGCGTGATTGCCAAAATGCTGGATGTATTGAATATCCAGCCCGATGATCTGGTGCTGGATATCGGCGCGGGGCTTGGATATTCCAGCGCGCTGATTGCCCATCTGGCCGAAGCCGTAATCGCGGTTGAGGAAAACGAGGTTCTGGCGGCCGAGGCCGAGCGTATTCTGGCCGAACAATCCGCCGATAACGCCATTGTGCAGGTTGGCAAATTATCCGAAGGCGCGCCGCAGCACGGCCCGTATGATGCAATCATCATTCAAGGCGGTGTGGAGCAGGTGCCAGATGCATTGCTGGACCAGCTGAAAATCGGAGGCCGGATTGTGGCAATTAAAATGCAGGGCGCATTGGGGCAGTGTATGATTGGCCTGCAAACCAAAACCGGCATTGACTGGCGCTGGGCGTTTGATGCTACAGCCCCGGTATTGCCGGGATTTGAAAAGCCCGAAGAGTTCCGGTTTTAAGGCAACGAATCCTTGCGACTTTTGCCAAAGCCGTTAGCCTTCATTACTTGCAAAGATTCGGAGAATCATCGTGGCATCAAAATTTCAAACCCTTCTTTTGGTATGTGCGACAGTTTCATCCACTGCATTTGGTATGTCTGCCACCGCTGACAGCCTGCTGGATGCGATGCGGCTGGCTTATGAAACCAACCCGACCCTGGCGATAAACCGCGCGGCATTGCGCACCACCGACGAATCCGTCGCGCAGGCAATTGCGGCACGGCGCGGGTCTTTGGCTTTGACCAGCAGCGCCAATTTTTCACAGGCTCCGATTTCCAGCGGCAATATCACAGATACTTATGCAATTTCCCTGAATGCCAGCCTTACCCTGTTTGACGGGGGCCGTGGGCGTGATGCGGTTGCATCAGCCACGGAATCGGTTTTGGCGGCGCGGGCCAGTCTTAGCAACGCGGAACAAAGCGTTATGCTGGATGCGGCGACCGCATTTTTGAATGTGCGGCGTGATGTGCAGTTTGTTACCTTGTCGCGCAACAATGTCAATGTTTTGAAACAACAGGTTCAGGCAGCCGAAGACCGTTTTGCGGTCGGGGCGGTAACCCGCACCGATGTTGCCCAAACCCAGGCACGGCTTGCCGCGGCCCAAAGCAACCTTGCCGCCAGCCGTGGCGCATTGGCGATCAGTGCTGAAATTTATCGTGCAACCGTTGGTGTTGCCCCCAATAACCTGTCGGCGCCCCCTGCCTTGCCACATTTACCAGGCAGTTTGGCTGCCGCTGAAGAAATCGCAATCAGAACCCATCCGTTGATGCAAGCGGCCCATCATGCGGAAAAATCCGCCGCGCTGGATATGCGCCGCGCCCAAAATGCACGCTTGCCCAGCCTTTCGGCCAATGCTTCGGTTGGCGGCACTTATGCGGATGATTTTTTTGGCAATAAGCAATGGCGCGATTCTGCCAGCGTTGGCTTGTCGGCTTCGGTGCCGATCTATGCGGGCGGGTCGATTTCTGCGGCTATCCGGCAGGCCGGAACCATTGTTGAGCGGCGCATGGCAGAAACCCAGAATACCCGCGTTGTCGTGCGCCAGAATGTTGCTGCTTCGTGGTTCGAGCTGCAAATCGCCAATGCGTCGATTGCCGCCAGCCAGTTGCAGATCGAGGCATCACAATACGCCTATGACGGTATCCAGCAAGAGGCCGAACTGGGCGCGCGCACAGTGTTGGACATTCTGAATGCGGAGCAAGACCTGCTGAATGCCCGCACCAACCTGATTTCTGCCATGCACAAGAAAAGCGTGGCGGGCTATCGTTTGCTGGCTGCCATGGGGTTGCTGACCCCCGAAAACCTGGAGCTGGGGATCGAGCTTTATGACCCCGGCAAAAATTTTGATCGTATCCGCAACGCTCCGGTTAGTACATTTGGCGCGGGGCAGGTGCTTGATGGAATTTCTGATCGCTGGAACCGCTGATTCCCGGAGGGTGGCCGTTTTGAGCTGTCACAAAATTGGGCCACTCCTTTAACTGCATATTTGAATAGCACCCGCCTTGATTATGTCCTGATTTGTGCCATGCCAGATTTTGCTTTGTCGAGATATTTGCCAGCAGAATAAGTTGGGCGTGATGGTTGTAAGGCGGCTGTCTCGGGGGGCTTTTATAATTTACGCAGACGGAATTCACCTTAGGGTAAAAAACTCCTTGGGGTGCAGGTCATCTCCTCCTCCCCTCAGGCTTTGCTTTAAGGTTGTAAACTTATTTATACAGGTGCAAACTCGGCGTATGGTAAAGGCGTACAAGCGTAAAAAGGTATAAAAACATAAGATGCAAAAACATTCTGGATTTCACGTTGATTTTCCTTTTCGGGGCAATCGGGACTATGTTCACAGTGCCAGTCTCGGGAACTATTTTGCAGAGCGATATCCAGAAGCAGACCATTTCGAGATTGTTATTAAGGAGTGGATGGATAGCCGCGTTGTTTTTACGCCGGTAGACGTGCTTGAAAATACTGAAAACGGTTATGTAAGGGTAGGGGGCAAAGGGACCAATACCTTGTTCACCTTTGCGCAAGACAAAGCGCACCCTGTGCAAACCCGCAATGATTACGATGAAAGTTCCCTTATTGTGTGTTCGGAAATATCAGACAAGACCCTAACATGTTTGCCGACCGGAGAGGGCAGTTTTTTTGATCGGCTTATCGCCGCAAACAAGGTGTTGATCAACACCGTTTGCCAGCCAAATGTAAAGCTGGTCGCCAGCAAAATAACAACCCGGGGATTTTGGCAGGATAATATCAATTTCCAGCTGGTGCTTGCCGGACATGTTGGCACCCGCATTTTCAAAACCAGAATTCTGGTGGATCAAAAATATTCTGGCGAGGTGGTGTTCTATGGAGAATAACCCTTTTTCCGTAGCCGGCATTGGTGTTTACATCCCTGAAAGCAGGCTGGACAACACAGCCCGCGCCGAAAGGTTTGATTATGACCCAGCCTCTCTGAGAGACAAGATAGGGGTCTTGCAAACCGCGCGGAAAGCGCCCGGAGAAGAAACCTCTGACTTGTGCGTTAAAGCGCTGGAAAATTTGACACATAAAATGGGCGATGCGCTGGATTTGGCCGAAATAGACTTGATTGTCGTTGTGACACAACACCCTGACGGTTGCGGGCTGCCCCACACGTCCGCCATTTTACACGGCAAACTGAATATGCCTAAAACCTGCTTTGCATTCGATATTTCCCTCGGCTGCTCTGGCTATGTTTCTGCTCTGGCTACTGTTTCCGGGCACTTGATGGCTATTGGCGGCCAAAGCGCTTTGTTGTTCACCGCAGACCCCTATTCAAAGTCTTTGAGCGAGGGCGATAAAAACACATCCATGATATTTGGAGATGCCGCGACGGTTACTTTGATCACCCCTGGAAATTCCTGGAAAATAGGGCGGTTCGATAGTGGCACCATAGGACAAAAAGCGGATGCCCTTGAGCGGGATACGGAGGGCGTTTTGCGCATGAATGGTCGCGCGGTCTTTAATTTTTGTGCTTTGAATGTGCCGCCGAGCATCCATAGAGTTTTGGCGTTAAACTGCGTGGAAATGTCCGATATAGATAGTTTTGCGTTGCACCCCGGGTCAAAATACATTGTTGATACCATTTCAAAACGGCTAGGGTTGCCTAAGCCGGAAAGCCTAGCTTGCGCAGAATACGGCAATACGGTTTCCTCCTCTATTCCGATAATTCTCAATGGATTAGAGCGTTTACAAAATAGGCGTATTATTGTATCCGGCTTTGGCGTGGGCTTGGGATGGGCCTCTTGTTTACTTTATTCGGAGTAATTTTATGTCTGTTGAGAACGATATTCGGAAAATCATATCTGACGCCGTTGTAGGGCTGGATATGGACACTGTCACGCGTAATGCCCTGTTTGCGGATGTCGGTATAGATTCTCTTGATATTGCCACCATTCTGCTTGAAGCTCAGGAAAAATTCAATGTCGAGATTCCCGAGGGGCAAGAGGATGATTTTGACACGCTTGGAAAGCTGGCTGCCTTTATAGAAGACCATGTTGATGGGTAGCCACTTGGCCGAGGCTATGTGTTCTAAAATTAGCGGGACAGAGGCAGAGTTCAGGAAGTTCCTTGAATATATCCGGCCTATTATTTTAGAAAATAAGGCTGAGCAGACGCTAAGTGAGCTTCATGCAGAGCTTGGTGTCTGGCTTCAAAAAACTGAATTATCTGCGACGCGCCGGCAGCTCGGGATGCTCTATTATGCGCTGCTCAAGTGGCGGGTAGAAAGGGTTTTCAGCTATCCCGCAGAAGGCCGTCTGCAAGCCCGCACCCAATATTGGGAGCTGGAATGGAATTGTCCGGTTTTTGAGTTCCAAAAGCTGTTTTCGGCTAAAACCTTTGAGAAATTTCCGGATCTTGGCGGCTTCAAGGCCATCAACAAGGTGTATTCCACCGTCACCGGAACCCGTTCATCTTTTATAGATGCACGGTTTAGCGGAGATGTGCGCGTGCATCGCAGGGCAGGGGCGGATAAAACCATTGTTGTGTTTACCGCCAAAGATTACCAGTTTGCAGGCATCGCCATAACTCTCTTTGATCGTGCTGTCGCCGAGCCGCTAAATGCCAACCTTGTGGTATTTAAAGATTTTAACAACAGCATTTTTCTGGCTGGTCTCAAATCTGTGGGCGGGTTCGATGCTTCGGTTCAATATGTTCATAACCTTTTAACCGAATTTGCGCACACAAAAATAATTGGAATGGGGGCTTCTAGCGGTGTGTTCGCAGCCCTAAATTACGGGGCCAGAGTCGGGATCGAACACGTAGTGGCGCTGGCCGGTCCAACATCTTTGGATATCGGCCTGAATAGCGGAACACGGCCCGTATATAAAAAGATTTTTGAAGATCACAAGGCCGGGCTGATCGATTACCCGGACCTTTCCAAGGTTGTTGCTGGTTCCAGCTTGAATCGGATAGATTTTTTTGTTGGTGGGCGAAATGAATACGATATGGCGCAAATGCAATATCTGCTGGCACGCTCCGATGTGATGTGCCCGCATGTTTATGAGCGCAATGGCGCCCATGTGTTGTTGGATGTGACCCTGTCCGATGGCACCTTGTTTAAAGCTATAAATGCAGAAACGGCGTAAAAGACTAGGCCCGAAGTGGGTTTTGATTTATCAAGAATGAACGTATTCCCGCCTTTGGAGTGAAAGAGATGTGATGTCTGACAGAGTGAGTATTTGTGCTGTAATTCAAAATGATGGAAAAATGCTGGCGCAGGGGCTGTTGTTTGCGGCCTCCCTGAGAAAACATGGCAATGACAAGTTTGATGTTTTTCTATGTTGCCCGAAAAATTCGGATAAGTGGTCGATGGATGTCGAGGTGACCGACCCCGAAGTGCTGTCCTATTTCGAAAAAATTGGTGTGAAGGTTAATTTTTTTGACAATGCTGCTTTCGGAAGCGCCTACCCTCATTCCAATAAAGCCTATGCTTTTGCTACTCTGCCAGCCAGCCAGCCTTTTATCTTTTTTGATACCGACTATCTGTTTCTGGACGATCTGTCCGATCTTGATTTCAATTTTGATAACCCGGATTTCATTCGCGGTCCCCGCAGTTGGCCACCGCTTAACCGCAGCCAGCATTCGCTTGATGAAATTTGGGGTGATATCTATGCCGCCCTCGGGGTCGATACTGCTGTGGTATACCGGCAAGAGCATAAAATAAACGACTGGGAGAGATATACCTATTTCAATGCGTCGCTTATATATTTTAAGGATCCGCAGCAATTTTCCGCAATCTATCTCGATAATATGAAAAAGATATGGGCATTGGACACGCTTAAAATACCGCATCGGTTCTTGTATCCCCAGCTAGATCAGATCGTCTTGCCTGCCACCCTTGCCATGCTCGGGATCAAGCCGAAAATCTATCGTTTCCAGCACAAACGACGTTTGCGATGGTTGCATTACCATGATTTCCCGTTTCTTTATTATTATCGAAAGGACTATGATTTTATAGGTTATGTTCGCACTTTGCTTGAAGAAGATTTGACGCTTGCCGGAATTCTAAGGGGGATCCCAGAGTTTTCACATTATTTCTCTGCTGAAGCTGACAGCGCCTTGCGAAAAGAAAGCTGCCTTTGGGAAGGGGATGTCAATTTGCGGCACATCAAAGATGACCTGCTGGCCAAGGGTCATTGGTATCAAGGGTAGCAACCGTATCTCTATGTTGTTTTTCACATCATATTTGCAGCCAGTAAAACACTTGCGATAATGGCTTTCCGACCACGGCAATGTTCGATTTGTTTGGCCTGCGGCTAAAGACGGCAAGATCAACCTGAACAAGGTCGATCCGCAAGCTTGGCTCACTTGGGTTCTGGAACATATTGCAGACCACAAAATCAACCGGCTGGACGAACTGATGCCGTGGAATTATACTCCCGAGGAATAGGCCGTGGATGCTTACTATTGAAAGGGTGGTTTCTGTCTCTCAAAAGTCCGATACAATCCCCTTTTTCTCCCAATCGCCAAACCGCACCGGTTCCGGCCCGTCTCGGCCGCCCAGTTCTGTTGGCATATCGCTCGGCTTTGCTTTCAATCGCCGCTCGGCGGCCTCACGCAGTGCCTGTTCTGCATTGGCTTTTTGGGGGTTGGTTTTATCGCTCATCATTACACCTTTAAGAATCCCCTTTGCAGGGGTAATCATTTCAGTTAGTTGACCTCTTTATAGCCAACCCAGACAGGAAACCGCAATGAGTGCCCCCGGATATGCGCCTCGCGCTGCTGCTGCCCATTTGTTAAACGGTGTTTTAACCGAACACCGCCTTTTGACCGACATGGTTAATTCCAAAGACGGGCCGCTGGCCAAGCTGCCCCCGCAAGGCAAGGCGCGCGCCCAATCGCTGGCCACCGATACCCTGCGCAATTTGGGTCGTATTGATATTGTCATTGACCAGTTTTTGCAAAAAGAACCGCCAATCACCGTGCGAAATGCCCTGCGGTTGGCAACATGTGAGCTGATTGTCGATAAAATCCCGCCCCATGCCGCCGTGGATGCCGTGGTGCGCTTGGTGAAAAATAACCGTCAAACCACGCGGATGGCGGGCATGGCCAATGCGGTTGCACGGCGGATTTCCGAAAACGGGGCTGAAATTTGGGCTGATCTGGAGCCAACCCCCCTGCCGCCATATCTGGCAAAGCCCATTCGCCAAACCTATGGCAAGGATGTTCTGGCCGCCATTGAACAAGCCCATGAAAACGGCGCGCCAATTGATATTACGCTGCAAAGCCCCGCTGATACCGATGATCTGGTTGAGGCATTGGAGGCAAGCGTTTTATCAACCGGTTCCTTGCGTCTGTTCAAGTGGGGCCAAATCTCAACCATGCCGGGGTTTGAAGAAGGCGCTTGGTGGGTGCAAGATGCCAGCGCTGCCATCCCCGCGCAATTGCTGGGCGATGTAGCTGGCAAAAAAGTGCTGGATATCTGCGCCGCGCCCGGTGGTAAAACCATGCAACTGGCGGCAGCAGGCGGTGATGTCACCGCGATTGATTTGTCAAAATACCGGATGGAGCGGGTGCGCGAAAACCTGACCCGCACCAAATTATCGGCTGAACTGGTAGTGGTAGATGTGTTGAAATACCAGCCCGATCAAAAATTTGATTCCATTTTGCTGGATGCGCCCTGTTCGGCCACCGGCACCATTCGCCGCCATCCCGACCTGCCATATGTCAAGGCAGATCTGGGCCTGCAACCGGTGCTGGAGTTGCAAAAACAAATGCTTAACCGTGCCGCTGGCTGGCTGGAAACCGGCGGAAAACTGGTGTTTTGCACCTGTTCCTTATTGCCAGCCGAGGGCGAAGACCAAATCGCGGCCTTTCTTGAAAGCCATCCGGATTTTGAACAGGTGGCGATTGCCCCTGAAACCCACGGTTTGCAACCCGATTGGGTCAATAAAACCGGTGCGATGCGCCTGCGGCCTGATTTCTGGGCGGATCGTGGCGGTATGGACGGGTTTTATGCGGCGATTTTGACAAAGCGCGCGTGACATCATGGCCAATGGGCATTACACAATGCCTGACCTAAACCCAACCGCATCACCGCCGCAAATGGATGCCTGTTATCACTAGGATTGTTCAAAGCCAGCTTTCAAATCTCCGTCAGAAAACCCGTGCCTTGATCAACTGGCGCTATGCCCGGTTCACCGGCAATAATCACCCCCCCAAGGCATTTGCTACCCATCCCGAACCCCGTTCTATCGGGTCATTTGCCCGTGGTCAGCAATTGCTGGCGGGCAATTATTTACTGGCCGGAGAGCTGGTCGAAGCGGGCAATCTTTCGTTATGGGCAATTGACCCGCCCAGCCCGACATTTCAGCGCGAACAGCACGGGTTTGCATGGCTGGATGATCTGGTGGCCGTGGGCGATGGCAAGGCGCGGAAACAAGCACAGCAATGGGTTTTTGAGTGGATCAAGATATTTGGCAAAGGCAAAGCCGCAGGTTGGCAACCGGGCCTGACGGGCCGCCGGATGATTTATCTGACCAGCAATGCAGTGTTTTTGCTGAATGGTCTGGATGCCAAAAACAGCCGTAAAATCCTTAAATCCATGGGCAAACAGGTTGATTACCTGTCCAAACGCTGGCACTCGGCCAGTAACGGGCTGCACCGGTTCGAGGCCCTGACAGGTTTGATTTACGCGGGCCTGTCCCTGCAGGGGCGCGACCATGTTTTACAACCAGCGATCAAAGCGCTGGGCCAGCAATGCGCCAAACATATTGGCAAAGACGGCGGCATTGACAGCCGCAACCCCGAAGAATTGATGGGGATATTTACCCTGCTGACATGGGCAAACAAAACCCTGTTTGAAAATGGCCATACAGCTGATGAACGCATCCTTGCCGCCATGCAGCGCATTGCGCCCACCCTGCGCGGTTTGCGTCTGGGCGATGGCACGCTGGTGCGGTTCCATGGCGGTGGGCGCGGTTTGGACGGCTTGCTGGATCAGGCATTGGCGGATGCCCAGATCAAAGATCGCAGCACCGAAAAACTGATGATGGGCTTTCAGCGCATGTCAGCGGGCCGCTTGGCACTGGTGGCCGACTGCGCTTCGCCACAGGCAAACGGGGCTGTGGCCCATGCCAGCACTTTGGCTTTTGAATTATCTTCGGGTCGGCGTCCGATGATTGTCAATTGCGGATCAGGAGAGCGATTTGGCGATGGCTGGCCCCGCGCCTGTCGCAAAACCGCCGCCCATAATACCTTGCAGATCGAAGGTGTTTCATCGGCCAGATTTACAAAAAACCAAAACGAAACAGACAATCGGCTTTTCGATGGGCCAGACATGGTAACCTGCAACCGCGCCAGTGATCTAACGGGCGTGTGGATGGTTGCCACCCATAACGGTTATGCCAAAAAATACGGGCTAATCCATGAACGCCGCTTGTTTATTAGCGTTGATGGGCGGGAATTATCCGGCGAAGACAAGCTGCGCGCTGCTGATAAAAAGCAACAAGCCCGATTTGTGAAATCGGTGATTGATGCGCCCTCTCAGGGGTTGAATTTTATGGTGCATTTCCACATTCACCCCGATATTGATGCATCTCTGGATATGGACGGCCACGCGGTTTCGCTGACTTTGCCCAGTGGCGAGATCTGGGTGTTCCGGCAAAACGGCGGTTTGCTTGATTTGCAGGATTCAGTGTTTCTGGACCATCGCCACCTGCGCCCCCGCGCCACAAAACAAATCGTGATTTCGGCCCGCGCGGTTGATTATAAGGGCCAGATCACCTGGAATTTCCTGCGCGCTGCTGATGGTGGCCGCAATACCCGAGACCTAGTTGCTGAAAACCCAGCCAACCAACCCAGCTAAGGAATAATATGTCTGAAAATCTTGTCCCCATTCGCCGCGCATTACTGTCGGTTTCCGATAAAACCGGCCTGATTGATCTGGCCAAAGCCCTGCATGACAAAGATGTAGAATTGCTATCCACAGGCGGCACTGCCAAAGCCATCCGCGATGCGGGCCTGCCGGTAAAGGATGTGTCGGAAATTACTGATTTTCCCGAAATGATGGACGGGCGGGTCAAAACCCTGCATCCGATGGTGCATGGCGGTTTGTTGGCATTGCGCGACAATCCCGACCATGTGGCGGCAATGCAGCAACACGGCATTGGCCCAATTGATCTGGTGGTGGTGAATCTTTATCCGTTTGAAGAAACAGTTGCGGCCGGCGCCGATTTCCATACCTGCGTTGAAAATATTGACATTGGCGGCCCTGCGATGCTGCGCTCGGCTGCTAAAAACTATGAATTTGTTACCGTTGTGACCGATATTGAAGACTATAAAGATGTGATCTGGGAACTGGAAAACCACAAGGGCGGCGCAACTTGTGCCAAGTTTCGCAAAAAGCTCAGCCAGATCGCCTATGCGCGCACCGCCGCTTATGACACGGCTGTATCCACATGGATGGCGGATGCCATCAACCGGCCAAACCCGCGCCGCCGCAGCGTTTCGGGAACCTTGGCGCAAACCTTGCGTTATGGTGAAAACCCGCATCAATCAGCGGCGTTTTATACCGATGGTTCCACCCGGAACGGCGTGGCCACCGCCAAACAGCACCAAGGTAAAGAACTGTCCTATAACAATATCAACGATACTGACGCTGCTTTTGAAATGGTGGCCGAATTTGATCCGGCAGACGGGCCGGCCTGTGCGATTATCAAACATGCCAACCCCTGTGGTGTGGCGCGGGGTGCCACCATGCTTGAGGCTTATCAGGCAGCGTTCAACACCGACAATGTTTCGCCTTTTGGCGGTATTATCGCGCTAAATCAGGAACTCGACGCAAAAACAGCCACCGAAATTGTCAAGATTTTTACCGAAGTTGTGATCGCGCCATCGGTAACCGACCAAGCCATGGATATTTTTGCGGCTAAAAAGAACCTGCGATTGCTGACAACCGGCGGGCTGCCCGATATTACCGAGGCGGGCCGCACTTGGCGCAAGGTTACCGGCGGCTATCTGGTGCAAGACCGCGATAATGGCTGCCTGAGCATGAATGATCTGAAAATCGTGACCAAACGCGCCCCAACCGATAGCGAGCTGGCGGATTTGATGTTCGCTTGGAAGGTGGCAAAACACGTCAAATCCAATGCGATTGTCTATGTTAAAGACGGTGCAACCGTCGGCATCGGCGCCGGCCAGATGAGCCGCGTAGATTCCACCCGAATTGCTGCCCAAAAAGCAAAAGACATGGCCACGGCTCTGGGGTTGGCACAAGTGCCCACCATCGGGTCGGTGGTGGCGTCGGACGCGTTTTTTCCCTTTGCCGACGGGCTGATAACCGCAGCAAAAGCAGGCGCAACCGCTGTTATTCAGCCCGGTGGGTCGATGCGCGACACCGAGGTGATTGCCGCAGCAGATGCAGCGGGATTGGCAATGGTGTTTACGGGTATGCGCCATTTTAGGCATTAACCGGATAGGTTGCCCGCACGGCACAAAGCCAAGCGAAGCAAGGCCAAGACCCAAAGATCACCGGCTTTTTGCGCCAGCAAAAACGTTGCTGATCGAGGGTGGATGATTGCAATCTTGTCAGGTCTGCAACGGTTGAATGTAACGGGCTGTTACAAACTATTACAAATATAGAATGGAAACTCCGGAGGTCATGTTCTAGGCAGATATTACACGGCTTTGCCGCCTTTCCGGTTAAAATTCCGGTATTGCCAAGGCTATTGAAAAGGGAAGTTTGACCATGAGCAGAAATCTTGTTCTTTTGTTTGGCGGGGTGTTGGTGGCAGGTTCCGCTGTGCTTTATATGAATTTTCAAAAAACGCCCGCAAATCCGGTACATACCGTTGAAGATACTTCCGGTGTCGAGGTCGGAGCAACGCTTACCAATGTGGCACTGCCTGCCGAGCTTTCCGGAAATGCTGTGTTGGGCGCACGTATATACGAGGCAAAATGTGCAGTTTGCCACGGTGCCAATGCAGCCGGACAAAACGGCGTTGCGCCACCGCTGATTGATAACATCTATCGCCCCGGCCATCACGGCGAAGGTGCATTTATCAGCGCTGCATTAAACGGTGTTACCGCCCATCACTGGAACTTTGGCAATATGCCCAAAATAGAGGGCGTGACCCGCGCCGATGT
>JALSGU010000374.1 GCA_026982575.1 Paracoccaceae bacterium
AATTCGCCACACAAGGCCAGTTTCTTGAGAATATGGGGCTGTCAGCACGCGCCGACATGCTGGCAAAGAACGCATCGGAACAAGAATTGCAAACCCTGATCGCCAGCCATCGCAGGCTTGTGCATCCCGAGGAAATGGGCAATCTGTTTAAGGTAATGGCCCTGCGCAACCCCAAAACGACCCCGACTATAGGATTTGAACATGCTACCTGAACCGCTTAGATCAGATTTGCTTATGGGGCAGGCTCACGGTTTTTTTGGCCGTCAGGGGGGCAGTTCTACCGGTATTTATGCTAGTCTGAATTGCGGGCAAGGCTCTGATGATGTTTTGGAAGCAGTCGCCAAAAATCGCAATATTGTTGCCAAAAAAATGCGGGTTCCCGCTGATAACCTGTTGTCTTTGCATCAAATTCACTCTGCTAAAGTGATCACGGTTGAATCCAGTGATTGGCCAAAGAATCGCCCGCAAGCCGATGCAATGGTAACCGCATTGCCCGATATCGGCCTTGGCATATTAACCGCCGATTGTGCGCCGGTTCTGTTTGCTGACCCCCAGAAAAATGTCATCGGGGCCGCTCATGCGGGCTGGAAAGGCGCCATGACCGGAATTATTGAAAATACCATTACCGCAATGATTAACCTTGGTGCAAAACGAGAGAATATCCACGCCGTAATAGGCCCGACCATTAGCCAGCAAGCCTATGAGGTCGGGCAGGAATATTTTGAAGCATTTCATGACGAAAATCCGGATTACGCTCGGTTTTTTATCAATGGCAAAGCCGGTAAATACCAATTTGATCTGCCAGGTTTTGTGATCACTAAGCTGAATGAACAGCATATCCGCAGTGCAGAATGGGTGAAGAAATGCACCTATACGCTTGATTCACAATATTTTTCATACCGTCGAGCCACGCATAAGCAGGAACCGGATTACGGGCGGCAAATATCTGTGATCACGAACTCATTCAGCTAATGCACGGGCCTCGAGCACTGAAAACGGCACACCGGGTTCGTCTTTTGCGCCGCGAATGACCAGTGATGTTTTAACGCTGGCAACATTATCAGCCGAGGTCAGCTCC
>JALSGU010000375.1 GCA_026982575.1 Paracoccaceae bacterium
GATTTGATGGTCGAAGTATTCGGCGCAGACATTGGCAGCCATGCCCGCGCCGCCGTTGGCACGGTTTCGCTGCCCTTGGGGGTTGCGGTTGAAGTTGAGGGTATTTTTGAAATTGCCTGAACTGCACCCTGATTTCCTGACCCTGCCATTGGCCCATCGTGGCTTGCATGGCAGGGAAATCCCTGAAAATTCCCGCGCAGCGGTTTTGGCGGCGATTTCTGCCGGCTATGGCATAGAGCTTGATCTGCAATTATCCGCAGACGGGGTGCCGATGGTGTTTCACGATTACAATCTGAAACGCATGACCGGCATTAATGGCCCCGTGCAGGCCAAAACCAGCCAGCAATTGAAAGAACTGTTTTTGCCCAATGGCGAACCGGTTCCAACCCTTGCCGAAATACTGGAACTGGCACAAGGCAAAGCCCCGCTTTTGCTGGAACTCAAAGATCAGGATGGCGCGCTTGGCACCAATATCGGCGCGCTGGAAGAAGCCACGGCAAAACTGGTTGCCCCCTGCCAAGGGCCGCTGGCATTGATGTCGTTTAATCCCCATTCGGTTTATGCGCTGGCAAACGCTGTGCCGGACATACCCCGCGGGCTGGTCACGGACAGGTTTTACAAATCCGATTGGCAGCTGGTGCCCGAAAAACGACTGGCAGAGCTGCGCGGCATTCCTGATCTTGACAGGTGCGGCGCCAATTTTATTTCACATAATCACAAGGCGCTGGATATGCCGGTTATTGCCGGTATCCGGCAATCGGGCCTGCCGGTTTTATGTTGGACAATCAAAACCCCCGCACAAGAAGAAAATGCCCGCAAAAAAGCGGATAACATCACCTTTGAAGGGTATTTGCCCTGACCGGATCAAAAAACATCGTGCTGACCGTGCTGGAAAGCATCGCTGATATTTCAGCCGCTGATTGGGATAGCTGCGCCTGCCCCGAAGCCGGCCCGCCGGTTGACCCGTTTACCACCCACCGGTTTTTGCTGGCGCTGGAACAAAGCGGATCGGTCGGCGCTGGCAGCGGCTGGCAAGCGCAGCATCTGGTGGCGCGACAAGGCAAAAAATTGCT
>JALSGU010000376.1 GCA_026982575.1 Paracoccaceae bacterium
TCGAAGTGATCGTGCGCCAGATGCTGCAAAAATGGGAAGTCACCCATTCGGGCGGCACCATTTTGCTAAAAGGTGAACAGGTCGACAAATTCGAATTCCTTGAAGCCTGCGAAAAAGCCGTTGCGGAAGGCCGCGAACCGGCCAAAGGCGGGCCGATTTTGCTGGGCATTACCAAGGCGTCGCTGTCGACACGCTCGTTTATCTCGGCGGCATCGTTTCAGGAAACCACACGGGTTCTGACCGAGGCATCCACGCAAGGCAAACGTGACAAGCTGATCGGGCTAAAGGAAAACGTGATCGTTGGCCGGCTTATTCCTGCGGGCACCGGTGGTGCCACCCATGAGCTGAAACGGGTGGCGCAGCAACGCGATGCCCTGATCATCGAGGAACGCAAAGCCGAAGCCGAAGCAGCCGCCGCACTGGCCGCACCGGTTGAGTCCGATACAGCGCCAACCGAAGCCGATATTTTTGGCGCGGCTCCGGCCCCTGACGCTGAATAAAACATACCCAAAGCCCCGGACATAACCGGGGCTTTGGGATATCAAACAAAATAATTTCCCAGCAGCGGTTTTTGAATTCTTTAACGGGGTACTAATATGGCTATGCGCAAGATATTAAAGAATATAGCTTTTCGCCCATGGGTGCTCCGACTGGTTCCAAGATGGTTAAAACCCCGGATTGTCTCTTATCTGGGATGTGAGTTCAATTTATGTCTTGGCGATAATTATACCGAATATTTCCTGTGGCGAAAAGGACAGGCACCAGAACACGCCGCCATGGTTTATCTGTGCGAAAAACTGGCGGACAAGAACGCAGTGATTTTTGATGTGGGCGCCAATGCGGGGATTTTCGGCCTGCCGATATTGCGGGCTGCGGGGCCGGATGCAGCATATTTCGGGGTTGAACCAAACCCGGTGATGCAGGCACGCCTGCGCGATAACATTAACCGCAACAGCTTTGACAAGGCCCGGGTTCTGGACCTCGCCATCAGTGACACAACCGGCACCGCCGAAATGTTCTTTCCCAAAGGCAATAATCTGGGCGAAGGCCGAATTTCACTGCCTTATGGCA
>JALSGU010000377.1 GCA_026982575.1 Paracoccaceae bacterium
TTTCAATGGCCAGATGCGCGCCCGATGAATGGCCAACAATAAGAACCTCGTCATTATCAGCAGCCAGCGCATCCGCGATTCTGGCCTTGAATTCCGATAATCTTTGTTGCAATTCCGCAGGATACCCGCCCGCATTCCACGCCGAATAGACATAGTCATACAGCAGGTAATAGGCATAAATCCGGCTGTCATGCCTTTTGAACTTTCGCAAAACAAAAACAAAAGCTGTGCCGCCCAACAGCAGTGCTATCATAAAAATAGCCATGCCCAGATAGGCAATGCTGTTCAGCTCCCATTTCGCAACCAAGGGAATTGCTATTTCTATTAAAACAAAACGCGCCATCCAGAAAATGGCAAATCCAGCCAGCAGCGCAACCAATAATTGCCCCAACAGCACCCCCACAGGATAAAGCGCCGCAATCATCGGCGCAGGCCGCAACCGGATTAGCGCCACCAAAGCACCTGTGCGCAAATACAACCAAAGCGTGCGCAGCATTAACCAGAATGTCGCCGGAATACTAGCCTGCATGGATTTTTGAACAATGTCGTTCCAAAGCAGAAATTCAACATTTGTGTCGGTTTTCAAACCGTCAATCAATGTTTCAACCTGCCAGTTATAGGGCCGGTTTTTATCAGGCTTGGCGCTGATATCCAGCGCATACCCCGATATTTTCGCCTGCGCGCGCCCTTCACGGCGATATATCTCACGATACCGGCGCGCAGGCATCGGATCATAACCGGGCAAATAGAACACTTGCCGTTTTTTTACATTTTGTTCAGACACGCCGGTTTCCATATATCTTGCCAGCATATTGTGCTGACAAGCATTTGAATAGGCTTAACCGATCGCGGCCAATGCAGGGAATTTTTCTTGCAGCCAGAAAGCCAGATCGGAAAAGCTGCCGGTAACCATCATTAACCCGATGGTCCACATCAGCAAGCCGGAAATGCGTTCTACTTTGCCCAGATGTTTTTTGAACCGGTTCATTACCGCAATGGACCGGTGGATAAACACCGCCGCCAGCAAAAACGGTATACCAAGCCCGATTGCATAGGCTGTCATCATA
>JALSGU010000378.1 GCA_026982575.1 Paracoccaceae bacterium
TACCGCCCGAACCCACAGCGGCAATATCGTTTTCGGGTTCCAGCACATCACCGGCACCGGTGATGATAAACAGGTCTTTGCCATCGGTGACAATCAACATGGCCTCAAGGTTTTTCAGGTATTTATCGGTGCGCCAATCCTTGGCCAATTCCACCGATGCGCGCGCCAGCTGCCCCGGTGATGCCTCCAATTTGGCTTCCAGCCGCTCCAGCAAGGTGAACGCATCTGCGGTGGATCCGGCAAACCCGCAAACCACATCATGGCCGCCGGGCGATATGCGCCGCACCTTTCGGGCCGAACCTTTGATTACGGTATTGCCAAGACTGACCTGACCATCACCGGCAATCACAACCCTGCCATTTTTACGCACACCGATAATGGTGGTGCCGTGCCATCCGGGAAAATTCTGTGTTTCAGTCATACCTTGCCCTTTATCTGTCTTGGGCATGGATATAGGCAGAGATGCGGCATTATGCCAGAGGGCGCATGATTTTTTACCATGCGCCCGCCGGTGGTGTTATGCGCCAAACCCGTAGGTTTCGGTGACAAAATCAATGTCTTTGTCGCCGCGCCCTGACAGATTAAGCAAAATTGATTTGCCGGGGTGGTTTTTGGCCTCGCGCATGGCAAATGCCACTGCATGGGCGGTTTCAAGCGCCGGAATAATGCCCTCACGGCGCGATAACGCATAAAACGCCTCCAGCGATTCTTTGTCATCCGCAGTGGTATAAGTAACCCTGCCGGTTTTTTGCAAATAGGCATGTTCCGGCCCGACGCCGGGGTAATCAAGCCCCGATGCAAGGGTGTTGACAGGTGCGGGTTCGCCCGCATCATCCAGCAATACCTTGGTGGCAAACCCGTGGATGGCACCATCAACACCATAGGTTAATGTTGCGGCATGATCGCCCAGTTTTGACGAAGTTCCAAGCGGTTCGACCCCGTAAAGATCCACGCCTTCATCATCAAAAAACCCTGAAAACAGCCCCATAGCATTTGATCCACCGCCAACACAGGCGGCGACAATGTCAGGTAATTCGCCGGTCATTTCAATGAATTGTTCAC
>JALSGU010000379.1 GCA_026982575.1 Paracoccaceae bacterium
TACCAGTTGTTCTGCCAAGAGCATCGCTGGGTAGCTACGTTCGGATGTGATAACCGCTGAAAGCATCTAAGCGGGAAGCCAACTCCAAGATGAATCATCCCTGAAGATCCGCAGAAGACTACTGCGTTGATAGGCTGGGTGTGTAAGCGATGAAAGTCGTTTAGCTGACCAGTACTAATAGATCGTTTGTATTTACTTTATTCTTCAATAGGTACTACCTTATTAAGTGCAAACACTTAATAAATTAGAAGTTAGAAATTAGGAATTAGAAATTGTTCCTAACCAAAACTTCATTGAGTATTAAGAATTGTAATTACATTATGAATTGACTTTAGAAATAAAAGCATTGCGAAGAAACGCACGCATTCATTTCTAATTTCTAATTACTAATTTTTAATTTAGTTTAGGCTCTTAACAATACTAAGTTTCTCAAAGCTTACGAGCTGGGAGAATTAAGAACATTAATCCAATGTTTTTAATTCTCTTAGTGGTGGGGCTAGAGGGAGGGTCATACCCAGCTCCATTCCGAACCTGGAAGTCAAGCCTCCCATCGCCGATAATACTGCAGGCTACGCTTGTGGGAATGTAGGTCGCTGCCACTTTGAGTTATAACTTACTTTTTTACCCTCCTCACCTTTTTATATTTACTCTTTTATTTAATCTTTATGTTTATGTTTTTAGTTTTTCTACTCTTTTATTCTCTCGCTTTAATTAATAAGAAGCTAAGGATTTATAAAAGTCTTTGAAACGTACCTCATAGGGTATTTTTAATTTTATTTTTAGGGGATATGGTTTGCTTTGTTTTTTAAGATAAAGATGACTTTGCCATTTATCCAAATTTTTCTTTTGAATATTCCTTCTTCTTTGTTGTTATTTGACTAATAATTTTATTAATTATATACTTTAAAGTACGTATATAAGGCCTTGATTAAAAAATTCCAACAAATTTACATAATTTCTCAAAAAACCCTTGACAATAAAGGAAGTGGGTGCTATAATACGCGTCCAACAACACATGGACAGCTAGCGAGTTGCTAGAGAGAGTGTTATTGAGTG
>JALSGU010000380.1 GCA_026982575.1 Paracoccaceae bacterium
TTTTTCTGCCCGGCGGTTATCCGGAGCTATATGCCGGAAAAATAGCATCAAACACCGTGTTTCTGACAGCAATGCGGCAAAGCAATGCCATGATTTATGGCGAATGCGGCGGCTATATGGTGCTGGGCGAACAGCTGGTGGACGGAAACGGCCAAGCCCATATCATGACGGGGTTATTGCCGGTTTCAACCAGTTTTGCCAAACCGAAAATCCATCTTGGGTATCGCAACCTGACAGCACTTGCGGGACCATTCAAAGGCCAGACGTTAAAAGCCCATGAATTTCACTATGCGTCGGTAAGTGCAGCGCGATCTTCGGACGCTTTATTTGCGGTAACAGATTCGCTTGGCCGTGATCTGGGAAATATCGGCCATGTTAACGGCAAAGTCTCCGGTTCTTTTGCCCATATTATTTGTTAAGTTTGTTTTCGCGCATAAAGGTATAAATGCCGGATGCCACCACAATTATACTGCCCAGCAACATCCAGATATCGGGTATATCGCCAAATACAAACATGCTAAGCGGTATGGCCCAAAGCATGGCCGTATAGCGAAACGGCGCCACAAAGCTGACCTCGCCCAGACGCATGGTCATGATGGCAAATTGATACCCCGCCATCAGCGCCACCGCTGAACCCGATAAAAACACCAGTTCAGACGTGGCCATGGGTTGCCATCCATTACCCGCTGACATCACAAACCCCATCATCATAACAGCCCCCGAGGCAGATACCGCCACAAAAGTAGACGGAACAGCGCGTGACAGGCGGCGGGTGACCAGATCACGCAGGGTTACAAACCCCACCGCGCCCAGCGCATAAAGCGCATAAATATCAAATCCGCCAGCGCCTGGCTGCACAATCAGCAAAACACCGGCAAACCCGACCGAAATAGCCAGATACCGCCGCCAACCCACCGGTTCACGCAAAAATACTGCTGCCGCCAAGGTAATGGATAATGGCAAAGATTGCATGATCGCGGTGATATTTGCCAAAGGCATATGGTAAAGCGCGGTTAAAAAACAAATAGTGGCGCCAATTTCGGTGGCGCTGCGA
>JALSGU010000381.1 GCA_026982575.1 Paracoccaceae bacterium
CAATGATCGATTGCATCATATAGTAAAACGCAAAGGTACGCGAGGCGATGCTGATGACCTCGAAAATATCAAAGCTCCAGATCAGCAATATCGAAAACGCAACCAGCACCGGATAGGCGTGGCGTTCGATAATACGCCCGCGCGATTCCTCAACCACCAGCCCGCCAGCCCCGACCGTATCGGCAATACCCGCCGAAAGCTGGCTCATCAATGCGGCCAGCACCAGCAAAAACGGCAATACCGTGGCCACCTGCCCTGTGATGCCGATAATCGCGGTTTCATCAGGCTTGCCCGCTGGTAAATAGACCAGAACCGGAATAACCAGCGCCACAAATGCCAGATAGATCAGTCCGCTGGAAATCTGGGCTATGTTCATGGTTTTACGGCGCAGATCAGCCGAATATTGCGCCGCCATATAGCGCGAGGTTTCAAACCCCTGCACCACCAGCAACATCCCCCCCAGCATACGCAGGCGGGTCAGGGTATCGGCATCATCAGCCACCAGATCGGCCCACCAGATGCCTGTATCAAAATTATGCCAGACCAGCCCAAAAAGCAGCGCGATAATAATCGACAGCTTGATCGAAACCGAAATGGTTTCAACCATTTCCAACCCGCGAAGCCCGCGCGCATAGCCAATGCCCGCGATGGCCAGCAAAATAGCCGTGGCCAGAATGTTTTCAAATAACGGGCTGTTGATCGGGGTCATCGACAAAGCGAAAGACGCCAGAAGCCGGATGTAAAACGCCACCGAAATCACATAAGCCACGCTAAGCGCGCTATTTGAAAGCAGGTTGAAAACACCAAGGCCGCGCGGGGCACCGACCTTGGTGGTCAGCGGTTCGGCAAAGCGGATATTGTACCGGATCAGATGGCCAATGCCATAGGCCAGCAGCACAATCGCAAACATGGCCGCCAATGCATACGCACCGGCCACAGCCGCCAAAAGCGGCGCAATCACCAGAAAACCGCTGCCAATAATAGAGGCCAGCGGTGTAACCGTTGCCGCCCAAAACCGGTTAAGACGAATGCGGGGCAGCATGGCAATAGCCG
>JALSGU010000382.1 GCA_026982575.1 Paracoccaceae bacterium
GGTTTGGTCAAGGGGGGTTGAATTGAACAGTCCTACTCTCTAAATATACTCAGAACATTTCAAGAACAAGTATATGCCTAGAGCGGTGGAGCGAAAAATGAAAAACAACTATGACCGGAGTATATCGTTAGTCTGCGCTACGTGCGCGTCTGATCAGTTTGCATTTGATACAGATCAGCCGGAAGAAGAAAGAAGTTATACCTGTATTGATTGTGATGAGGTCTATTCTTACGATGAAATCATGGATAGTAATTCTGAAAGAATATCAATGGTGGTTGATGAAATTGGCAAAGAATATCTGGCTGATGCAACGAAAAAACTTAACAATGCATTTTCCAAATTTGGAAAGTAGCGATGAGTGCCTTCATCCCAAACGCAATTTCGTTTGCGGCTTTGTTCATCGCCATAATTTCTTTGTGGATATCATTCACTAACTCAAAAAATCAACGAAATTTGAATTTGTACGAAGTCGAATGGCTACGAATCCAAATCGCTAATGCTCAAGCTGAAAATACACAAGACAACAACGCTAGCTTGTCCGCAAGAATGTATAAAATTGGAAAATCAGACTGGCGAGTAAAATTATTCAACAAAGGACCAGGGGATGCCTTCAATGTGCGTTTGAAGCTAAACGATCAAAACGAATTTTTTATCAAAAACGACGTTGAGCGAAAGTTGCCCTTAAACAAAATGGAAAAAGGTCAGACGGTTGAATTTATTTCAGCCGTACATTTGGGTACGCATGCCAAGGAGGATATCACAATTGTTTGGCAGAATTCTGAAAATATTGAAAAACAAACGACCGTGACTTTGACGTTGTAAGAAAAACAGGGCATCACACAAACCTCAGGGTGGGCGAAAAGCTTGGGCACCGCCTGTTCGTACCGGAAACCGTCCCCCAGACGTTTTTTGATTGATGTTCACCCCCTCGGGGAGGTCCCCGCGCTGCCCGGCAGGGTGGCAGACATCAAACCGGTCTTGTCCCGTTTATGTTCCGGTCTCTCACTTTATTTATGCAGCCTTTCCTTCGAATGCCAAGCGCT
>JALSGU010000383.1 GCA_026982575.1 Paracoccaceae bacterium
GAAACCCGCGAAGAACTGTTTTATGACAAAGACAAATTGCTGGCCAACGGCGAACGCTGGGAAGCCGAAATTGCCCGCAACATCGAACTTGATGCGCCTTACCGCTAAGAAAAGGATAAAAAAATGGTCATAGCGACCCTAGCTTTTTACTTATTTGCCGGTGTTGCACTGGCGGCTGCGCTGATGGTTACCCTGTCGCGCAACCCTGTGCATGCTGTTTTATGGCTGATCCTGACGTTCTTTAGCGCGGCGGGGCTGTTTGTGCTGATGGGGGCTGAATTTATCGCCATGCTGTTGGTGATTGTCTATGTGGGCGCGGTGATGGTGCTGTTCCTGTTTGTGGTGATGATGATGGATGTGGATTTTGCCGAACTTAAATCGGGCATGTCGAAATATGCCCGTATTGGCACATTGCTTGGTTTGATTATGCTGGTTGAATTGCTGCTGGTGATTGGCGCGTGGTCCACAGCTGGTCTGGCGCCTGAAATGCGCGCCGCGGTGGCGCCAACGCCGGACGATGTTGAAAACACCGTGGCATTGGGGCAGTTGATTTATACGCGATATGTATATCTGTTTCAGGCCTCGGGGCTTATTTTGCTGGTCGCGATGATTGGCGCAATTGTGCTGACCATGCGCCACCGCCCCGATATCAAGCGCCAAGACATTGTTGAACAGATATATCGCGACGCAGACAAAGCCGTCGAGATGGTCGACGTAAAACCGGGGCAGGGCATATGAGTATCGGACTTGAACATTACCTAACCGTTGCCGCAATTCTGTTTGTGATCGGCATATTCGGGATATTCCTGAACCGCAAAAACATCATTGTTATTCTGATGTCGATTGAACTGATGCTGCTGGCGGTGAATATCAATATGGTGGCTTTTTCCGTGCATCTGGGCGATCTGGTCGGGCAGATATTTACGCTGTTTATTCTGACGGTGGCCGCAGCCGAGGCCGCGATTGGTCTTGCCATTCTTGTAGTGTTTTTCCGAAATCGTGGCACGATTGACGTCGAAGACGTTAACGTGATGAAGGGATAGATCATGCCGGTAATTATCCTATTTGCGCCGCTGATCGGCGCGCTTGTTGCCGGTTTTGGCTGGCGTTTGATTGGTGAGCAGAACGCAAAGTTCTTTTCGACAGGCCTGTTGTTTCTGGCGGCATTCCTGTCATGGATCGTGTTTTTCCGCCATTACGAGGTGGCTGAAACCATCACCATCATGCGCTGGCTGGAAAGCGGTTCGCTAAGCGTGGATTGGGCCATTCGCATGGACCGCTTAACGCAGATTATGCTGGTGGTTGTCACAACTGTTTCGGCGCTCGTGCATCTGTATTCGATCGGCTACATGAAAAACGACCCGCAATGGGGTGTTGGCGAAAGCTATGAGCCGCGGTTCTTTGCGTATCTTTCGTTTTTCACTTTTTCGATGCTGATGCTGGTGACCTCCGACAACCTGCTGCAAATGTTTTTTGGCTGGGAAGGCGTGGGTGTTGCCTCGTATCTGTTGATCGGGTTTTATTACAAAAAACCATCGGCCAATGCGGCCGCGATGAAGGCCTTTATTGTAAACCGTGTGGGTGATTTTGGCTTTGCCTTGGGCATATTCGGTTTGTTCCTGATGACAGATAGTATCAATTTTGATGATGTTTTCGCCGCAGGGCATGAATTGTCACAGGTGAAAATGGAATTTCTGGGCCTGACCATGAACGCCGCCGGTATTTTGACATTGCTGCTGTTTATCGGTGCAATGGGTAAATCGGCGCAATTGTTTTTGCACACATGGCTGCCCGACGCGATGGAAGGCCCGACCCCTGTTTCGGCGCTTATTCACGCGGCCACCATGGTGACGGCCGGTGTGTTTCTGGTGGCGCGGATGTCGCCTGTATTTGAATACGCGCCCGGAACGCTGGCTTTTGTAACCGTTATCGGCGCATCTACGGCGTTTGTGGCGGCCACTATCGGTTTGGTGCAAAACGATATCAAACGGGTGATTGCCTATTCAACCATGTCGCAGCTTGGCTATATGTTTGCCGCGGCTGGTGTGGGGGCGTATCAAATTGCCATATTCCATCTGTTTACCCATGCGTTTTTCAAGGCGATGCTGTTTCTTGGGGCCGGTTCGGTAATTACCGCCATGCACCACGAACAGGATATGCGTAATTATGGCGGGTTGCGCCATAAAATCCCCAAAACATTCTGGGCAATGATGATCGGCACATTGGCTATTACCGGCGTTGGCATTCCGCTAACCACCATCGGGTTTGCCGGATTTTTGTCGAAAGACGCGGTGATCGAAACTACCTTTGCGGCGGGCACGGCCGCGGGCAGCTATGCGTTTTATATGCTGGTGATTTCCGCAGCCATGACCAGCTTTTACAGCTGGCGGTTGATGTTCATGACATTTTATGGCGATCCGCGCGGCGATAGGTCTACCCATGATCATGCCCATGAAAGCCCGCTTGTGATGTTGATCCCCTTGCTGGTTCTGGCAGTTGGTTCGGTATTTGCGGGTATGTTATGGTATCCGGAATTTTTTGGCGACAATGTCGGCGACTGGTTTGCAAGCTCGGTTTACGTCAATCATGAAACCAACACGGTTATCCATGATGCGCATTATGTGCCGAAATGGGTAAAGATATCGCCGTTTGTGGCCATGCTGGGCGGGTTCCTGGCGGCTTATTATTTCTATATCCGCAACCCGAATGCCCCCAAGGCATTGGCAAAACGCAACCCCGGGCTTTATCAGTTTTTGCTTAATAAATGGTATTTCGACGAGCTGATCGATCTGGTGGTTGTTAACCCGTCTAAAAAGCTGGGCACGTTCTTTTGGAAAAAACTCGATGGCAAAATCATTGACGGTGCCTTGAACGGTTTGGCGATGGGGATTATTCCGTGGCTGACACGGGCGGCAAACCGCTGGCAATCGGGCTATGTATTTACCTATGCTTTCGCGATGATCATCGGAGTTGGCGCAATTTTAACGTGGTTTGTGTTTACGCGAGGGGCGCAATAAATGGATAACCTACTTTCCCTTGTAACATTCCTGCCGATGATCGGCGCGGCTGTTTTACTGGTATTTTTGCGCGGCAATGATGCGGTTGCGGTGCTAAACGCCAAACGTGTGGCGCTGGCGGTTACGGTGGTAACATTTCTGGCCTCGCTTGCCATTCTGTTTCAGTTTGATCCCGAAAACACCGGTTTTCAATTGGTCGAAGAAGCCGAGTGGATCGGCGGCTTAACCTATAAACTGGGTGTTGACGGTATTTCGATCCTGTTTGTCATGTTGACCACCCTGTTAATGCCGATCGTGATCGGCGCCAGCTGGAAGGTCGAGCACCGCGTCAAGGAATATATGATTGCGTTTCTGGTGCTTGAAACCCTGATGATCGGGGTGTTTGTGTCGCTTGATCTGTTCCTGTTTTATGTTTTCTTTGAAGCAGGCCTGATCCCGATGTTCCTGATTATCGGTATTTGGGGCGGCAAAGAACGGGTTTATGCGTCGTTCAAGTTTTTCCTTTATACGTTGTTTGGCTCGGTCTTGATGCTGATCGCCATGATCGCCATGTGGCTGGAGGCCGGCACCACCGATATTCCAACCTTGCTGACCCATCAGTTCAGCTCCGGCACAATTTCAATTCTGGGCTGGCAAATTGTTGGCGGCGCGCAAACCCTGATGTGGCTGGCGTTTTTCGCAAGCTTTGCTGTTAAAATGCCGATGTGGCCGGTGCATACTTGGCTGCCCGACGCCCATGTGCAGGCCCCGACAGCGGGGTCGATGGTGCTGGCGGCGATCTTGCTGAAAATGGGCGGTTACGGGTTTTTGCGCTTTAGCTTGCCGATGTTTCCGGTGGCCAGTTTTGCCATGCAGGATTTTGTGTTTTTCCTGTCGGTGGCGGCGATTATCATAACCTCGCTGATTGCCCTGATGCAGACCGATATGAAAAAGCTGATCGCCTATTCATCGGTGGCGCATATGGGGTTTGTGACCATGGGGATATTTACCTTTAACAAACAGGGGCTTGATGGCGCGATCTTCCAGATGATCAGCCACGGGTTTATTTCAGCAGCATTGTTTCTGGCTGTTGGCACAATTTATGAACGCATGCACACAAGGGAAATCGACGCTTATGGCGGGCTGGTGGTGCGCATGCCGGTCTATGCGATGATATTCATGCTGTTTACCATGGGCAATGTCGGCTTGCCGGGCACATCCGGGTTTATTGGCGAATTTCTGACCCTTGCGGGCGCGTTTCAGGCCAATACATGGGTGGCGGCCGGCGCAACCTTGGGGGTTATTCTTTCGGCTGGTTATGCGCTTTGGCTTTATCGCCGCGTGGTGTTTGGCGATTTGATCAAAGAAAGCCTGAAACATATCAACGATATGGATACCCGCGAAAAATGGCTATTTGCACCCTTGGTGGTGGCCACTATTTTGCTGGGGATCGCGCCAGGGCTGGTGCTGGATATTATCGGGCCATCGGTGGATGTTTTGGTGGAAAATTTCAATATGGCAACGGCGCATCTTCTGGATGCCGCGCCAGCCGCAACTGGGCATTAGGGTGAGATGAGCATGTTAAGCAACGACATAAATGTTATTCTGCCAGAACTGATCCTGGTTGGCTTTGCCATGGCGGCCCTGATGTTCGGGGTTTTCAGCAAGGTGGAAAAAGGCGAAACCGTTCTTTGGGCCACCGCTGTGGTTTTTGTTGGCCTCGGGTTCTGGATCGGCTTTGCCGGTGCGGGCACCGATACTGCTTTTGATGGTATGTTTGTCAATGACCCGTTTGCGCGTTTTGCCAAGGTTCTGATGCTGTGGTCCGGTGCGGCCATGCTGATTTTGGCACGCAATTTTCTGGTTGCCAAAGACCTGATGAAATTTGAATTTCCGGTGCTGATTTCACTGGCCATGGTGGGCATGATGATGATGGTTTCTGCCGGAAACCTGATGTCGCTTTATATGGGGTTGGAGCTGCAATCGCTGTCGCTTTATGTGATTGCCTCGTTTAACCGTGATTCCCTCCGGTCATCCGAGGCGGGGTTGAAATATTTTGT
>JALSGU010000384.1 GCA_026982575.1 Paracoccaceae bacterium
ATGTTGTCCAAACGTGCGCCCGGACAAGCATTGGCGCTTACTTTGTTGATGTTCAGCCTGATGGGCTTGCCGCCGCTGGTGGGGTTCTTTGGTAAAATGTATGTGCTGAATGCAGCCGTTCAGGCCAATCTGGCATGGCTGGCAGTTGCGGGGGTGATTGCCTCGGTGATTGCAGCGTTTTATTATCTGCGGATTATTTATTACATCTGGTTTGGCGATGAAACCGATGCAATAGATGGCAAAATACCCCTGTTGCATCTGGCATTTTTGTCTGCATCGGCGGGGGCAATGGTGTTTGGCATTGTCAATATGTTCGGGGTTGAGGGCATGGCCCTTGCGGCGGCTACAAGCCTGCTGAACTAATGCCCATATGGCCCGCACATCTGGGGCGGGTTATTTTAGAAACCGTTGACAGTACTAATCTGGAGGCCGCGCGGCGGCTAAACACCGGTGATCAATGGATATTGACCCATGCCCAACCCGCCGGCACCGGACGGCGCGGCAAGGTTTGGGAAATGCCTGCGGGTAATTTTGCTGCCAGCCTGTTGATGCATTCTTCCGACGATATGCAGGCATTGGCGCAGCGGTCTTTTGTGGCGGCGCTGGCCTTGTATGACACATTACAAGCCTTTGGCGCGGTTGATATCGCGCTTAAATGGCCCAATGATGTGCTGGTGAATGGCGGTAAAATCGCCGGAATATTATTGGCCAGCGCGCCCGGCGCAATTATTATCGGCATTGGCGTCAACCTTGCCAAAGCACCTGATATAGCAAAACTGGCCCCTGATGCGATGAAACCGGTGGCACTTTCCAAATTGGTGGGGGCCCATATCAACGCCACAGATTTTCTGGATGTTCTGGCGGTTAATTTTGATATATATGAACAGCAAATGCGCAGTTTCGGGTTTGAACCCATTCGCCTTGCATGGCTGGAAAAAGCCGCCAGACTGGATAAGGTTATCCATGCCCGCCTGCCGGACCGCATTGAAACCGGCATATTCAAAACCATTGACCAAACCGGTTCGCTTGTGCTTATGACAGCCAAAGGCCGCATCACGCTGCCCGCTGCCGAGGTATTTTTCTGAAAGGATAAAAAATGTTACTGGCAATAGATGTTGGCAATACCAACGCGGTTTTTGCGGTGCATGACGGCGATAAATTTGTCGGAGATTTCCGCTGTAGCACCGACCATGCACGCACGGCGGATGAATATTTTGTCTGGCTGAAACACCTGATGAACCATGCGGGTATCACTGGTAAAATCAACCGCGTGATTATTTCATCCACTGTCCCGCGGGTGGTTTATAACCTGCGGGTGCTGTGTGACCGTTATTTCAACTGCCGCCCGATGGTGGTTGGCAAACCCGAGGTCGATATCGGCCCCGCGCCCCGCGTTGACCCGCATGCGGGGGTTGGCCCTGATCGGCTGGTGAATTGTGTGGCGGGGTTTGATCGTTATGGCGGCAATCTGATTATCGTTGATTTTGGCACGGCCACCACGTTTGATGTGGCTGACCATGATGGCGCTTATGTGGGCGGTGTGATCAGCCCCGGCGTGAATATCAGCCTGGAGGCGTTCCATCATGCTGCCGCCGCATTGCCCCATATCGATGTCACCCAACCGGAACGTGTTGTTGGCACAAATACCTATGCTTGTATGCAATCGGGCATCTATTGGGGTTACATTGGGCTGATAGAGGGCATATGTAAGCGCATAAGCGAGGAACGCGGTATGGCCATGAAAATCATCGGCACTGGCGGCCTCTCACCCTTATTTGCGCAGGGCACCGATATGTTTGACCATCTGGACACGGATCTGACCGTGCATGGTCTGGTGTTGATTGCGGAACGTAACAGAAAGAAATTGAATGACTAAGAAAAACCGGCTGATCTATCTCCCCCTTGGCGGGGCAGGCGAGATCGGCATGAATATGTATCTTTATGGCTATGGCCCTAAAGGCAATGAAAAATTTATACTGGTAGATGTTGGCGTGGCCTTTCCCGATATGGAAAGCAGCCCCGGCGTTGATCTGATTATGGCAGACCCCACCTATATTACAGATCGCGCCGACCGGCTGGAGGCGATATTTATCACCCACGCCCATGAAGACCATATCGGCGCATTGGGGCATTTGTTCCCGCGTCTGCAAGCGCCGATTTATTGCCGCGCCTTTACCGCGGCGATCGCCCGCAACAAAATGGAACGCGCCGGTCAAGACCCTGAAATGGTGCGCGAAACCCCGATGTGGCCGGAAACCGTTGAGGTTGGCCCGTTCAAGGTTGGCTTTGTGCCGATCTCGCATTCCATCCCCGAAGCATCAGCGCTGGT
>JALSGU010000385.1 GCA_026982575.1 Paracoccaceae bacterium
GCGGCCCGTCTTGCCATTTGGTGCCGTTGGCATCCAGCAAAAACCGGCCCACCAGATCGGATGCGGTCATGTCCTCGTTGCAGGCTACGGTGATCAGGGGTTTTTGCAATTTCCACGCCATATGTTCAACAAAACGCGATTTGCCGCAGCCGGTCGGACCTTTGAGCATCACCGGCATGCGCACATCATATGCGGCCTCGTAACGGGTGATTTCGTCGCTGACCGGATGGTAATAGGGTTGGTTTTTGATCAGGTATTCGGATGGATCGGGGCTTGTCATAGCTGAACTCTCCCTTGTGAAGGACCGCGGGGGTTAACAAATTGAAAACAGGGCCACAGCCTTGCGGCCCTGTCGGTTTTCATCGGAGGGTTAAACCTTGAATTCAGCCCGATGCACGATAAATGCCGTGCCTTGCGATTGCTTGATATTGTCATAGCCAATCACCCGCACATGGTTGCCCGGATTGGATTTATGGCAAAGCTCGATTTCAGCCAGAATGGCGTCGATATCGGTTTCACCAAACATCGGCAATTTCCACATATACCAGTAATTCGATCTGGAGTTTTCAGGCTCCGAATGTTCAATCGCGGGGTTCCAGCCCTTGTCCACGATAAATTGCAGTTGTTTGCGCAATTCATCGGGTGTCAGCTGTGGCAGATACGAAAATGTTTCCATTTTGCGGCTGCTCGGGTCTGACAAGCGCGAGCCATAATCCATTACGTCGCTCATAACATTGTTCCTTTTCTTTTAATCTGAGGTGTCGTTTCTGCCGGTCTGTATTTGATGCAGACCGGCAGAAACGCCTATTTGTGTTCCACGTCGAGCTTGTCCACCGTGTCGAATTCGAACTTGATTTCTTTCCATGTTTCCATGGCGATTTTCAGTTCGGGGCTGTGTTTGGCAGCAGCAACAAGAATGTCTTTGCCTTCTCTTTCCAAATCACGGCCCTCGTTGCGGGCTTTGACACAGGCTTCAAGCGCCACGCGGTTTGCCGCCGCGCCAGCGGCGTTGCCCCACGGATGGCCCAATGTGCCGC
>JALSGU010000386.1 GCA_026982575.1 Paracoccaceae bacterium
ACATACATGCCTTTGGTTTGCAGCCACAATTCATCCATCGCGTCTTTGCCACCGCCCGAAACCGACTGATAGGTGGAAACAACCACCCGCTTGATGGTGGCACGATCATGCAAAGGTTTTAGCGCCACAACCATTTGCGCGGTCGAACAATTCGGGTTGGCGATGATGTTTTTGTTTCTGGCCATCTCGATGTCGTCGGGGTTCACCTCGGGGACAATCAGCGGAATATCGGGGGTATAGCGATAAAGCGACGAATTATCGATCACCACACAGCCGGCTTTTGCGGCGATGGGCGCGTATTTTTTGGTGGCCTCGGAACCAACCGCAAACAGCGCGATATCCCAACCGCTGAAATCAAAAACATCAAGATCCGTGGTTTTATAGGTTTTATCGCCAAAATGACATTCCGAACCCAATGACCGGCGCGAGGCCAGCACAGCAAGTTCATCAATCGGGAATTCGCGCTCATCCAGAATTTTCAGGATTTCACGCCCGACATTTCCGGTGGCACCGACAACAGCGATTCTATAACCCATTTTATGTCTCCGAGTTGAGGGGGTAAGCTGATGCGGGGTTTAGGCGGTTTTTTTGCGAAAGGAAAGGTCTTTAGCGTTGCAGGGTGCGCCGGTAAATCAGGGTTACTTGCATAAAGCTGACAAACAGCAATAGGCACCAAGAGCCTCTGTTAGAGGTAGCCCCACTATTTTGACCAGTTAGCAGCGCAAACAAGATAAATCTGTTTTTAATCCCGGTGCGCACCATCGACCCGGCTTCAAACGCGTTAAGGTGATAGATGTGCACCATACTTCTTCGACAGCTCCGTCATGGTCAATTCCAATCAAGGGTTGCGAATCCGGTTCATTTCCAGCAAGCCTAGCGGGGCTTTAATAAAATCGGAAGAACAAATGCGCGTTACTGTTTTTGGATGTGGATATGTGGGGCTGGTCACCGGCGCTTGCCTGTCAGAGCTGGGCCATATGGTTGAATGCATTGATATTGATGCGGGCAAGGTTGCCACGTTGCAATCAGGAATAGTGCCGTTTTTCGAGCCCGAAATTGAAAAAATGCTGCGCAACAAAACCCTGTCTTTTGCCACCACAGCCACCGCGCCTGATCTGTGTATTATTGCCGTTGGCACGCCGCTGGCTGAAAACGGTTCTGCCGATCTTTCGCAGGTTTTTGCGGTTGCTGACCTGATTAAGGCAATGGACAAACCGCCCAAAGCCGTGGTGATGAAATCAACCGTGCCGCCGGGCACCACCAAAGAAATCGCGGCGCGCACGGGGCTGGAAACCATCAGCAACCCCGAATTCCTGCGCCAAGGCAGCGCTGTGCAAGATTTCATGCAGCCCGACCGGCTGGTGATCGGTGCAAATTCCGAACGTGGTTTTGCCTTGATGGAGCAATTATATGCACCTTTGAACCTGCCCGCAGAACGCATTGTCAAAACCGGTACCAACAGTGCGGAACTAACCAAATATGCCGCCAATGTGTTTCTGACAACCAAGCTGGCTTTTGTGAATGAACTGGCGCTTTATTGCGAAACGGTCGGGGCCGATATTGACGAGGTAACCAAAGGCATTGGCCTTGATACCCGCATCGGCAACCAGTTTTTGCAAGCCGGACCGGGGATTGGCGGATCCTGTTTTCCCAAAGACATTCGGGCGCTGGCCTTTCAATCGAATGCGCTGGAGCATCATCTGACAATTGTGCAGGCGGTGATTGCATCCAATGATACCCATCAAAACGCCATGTTGCAAAAAATTGTTGAAATGTGCGGGGGGTCGGTTTTGGGCAAAACCATTGCCATATTTGGCGTGACCTTCAAGGCAAATACCGATGATCTGCGCAACAGTGTTTCCACGGTGATCATTCCGGCATTGCAGGAAATGGGCGCAAAAATATCCGCCGTGGACCCGATGGGGGCAGAAAACGGGAAAACTGTTTTTACCGGCGTTAACTGGGTTGAAAACCCTTATAAGGCTGCTGAACCTGCCGATGTGCTGGTGGTGCTGACCGAATGGGAGCTGTTTAAAACCCTTGATCTGGCGCGGCTGGCGCAGGCCATGAAGATCCCGAAACTGGTGGATTTGCGCAATATTTACAGCCCTGAACAGGCGGTTTTGGCGGGGTTTGAATATGATTCAATTGGCCGTGGCGGCTTAGCCAAGGGTTAGCACAATTTT
>JALSGU010000387.1 GCA_026982575.1 Paracoccaceae bacterium
CCTGCGGCGATAACCTTGATCAATATTTCCTCGGCGCCGCAGGTTGGCACGGGCACATCAACCAGCGTTAAAACTTCGGGCCCGCCGGGTTTTGATATTTCAACCGCGCGCATGGGCATAATCCCAATAAAGCCCGCGCGCCATCATGCCCTGTTTGGTTGGCAAGTCGCGATCCTGAAATCTGGTAACCGGCATTACCTTGCTGGCATTGCCGGTCATGAACATTTCTTCGGCCATATCGAAATCTGCCGGTGTCAGGGTTTGCTCAACCACCTTATGGCCTGCATCTTGCAACAGGCCAATGACCCGTTGGCGGGTGATGCCATTTAGAAATGTGCCGTTTGGTTTGGGTGTAAAAAACACCCCGTTGCGATACATAAATATATTGGTTGAGGCGGTTTCAGCGATATTTCCATCAAGATCCATCGACAAGGCATTTTGAAACCCGCGCGCGCGGGCCTCGGAAACGATGCGGCCGTTATTGGGGTAAAGACAGGCGGCTTTGGCTTCGGTCAGGGCCGTATCCTGACGGGGGCGGCGAAAGGGGCTGATGGTTAATGCCATCGGGCCGGGCTGGGCCATTGGCAATTCTTCAAGGCAAATCGCAAAAGCGGTTGAGTTGGGGTCGGCATCAATAATGCTGGCAGTGCCTTCAACCGACCACATCATCGGGCGCAGGTATATTTCGGTGCCTTTTTTGAAATATTTAATGCCGGTGCGGATCAGCTTTTCAATTTCCGCGCCGGTATAGGGGCTGAACATGCCCATGGATTCCGCTGAACGGGTGATGCGTTGGCAGTGTAGATCAAGATCGGGGGTGACGCCCTCAAAATGCCGCGCGCCGTCAAACACCATGGTGCCTTGCCATGCGCCGTGGTCGGCAATGCCGATAATGGCGCGGTTTCCGGCCTTCCAGTCGCCGTTAAACCATGTCCAGATATTTTCGCTTAATGCCATTTTTTAGTCCTGTGTTTTGGGGTCATCGGGCCAGACCGGCGCTTTTACTTTTGCAAAAAACTGCCCCGGCCCGGCGGCAAATGCTTTGCCAAGTGCGGTTTTTTTGAATTTTGCTTTGGTTTTTTCAAATTGCATGACGTTTTCGATGCGCCGGTTGATGAAAGCTTCAGTATCATCATGGCCCGCTGATTCGTCACCAAGCCAAAACAGCACACAAGATGAATATACCGCGCTTAGGGTCATGCGTTTGGTATACCAGTTCACATCGCGCGAGGTGTCACCCAATGAATTCCAGATGGCATCGGATGTATGCCAGATTGCGCGCGCGCCATCAGCGGCATGGATGGGCAGGCTGAAAAATGTAACCCCGCGACGCACGGCTTCTTTGTCCGGCGCGGCCAGTTCAAGGCGCAAGGATACGGCCTTGGCCACCCGCTCGGAATAACGCATGTTTTCAAGGTCTAGTGCGGCCATGGCGCGGGTCATTGCCGCGTCACCCCGATAGTGAAACGCCAGTGCCAGATCAATGGCACCGCGCGGAAAGGCCAGTTTTGCCAGTGCTGTGTCAACACCTGAATCGGCAATGGCGGCTGCCAGTGTGGCATCGCTCCAACCGTCAAAAACGACGTGATCCAGCGCTGCGGAAACTACCTTTTCGGTGGTTTCCGCGATATGATCGGTTTCGGTTTTCTTTTTTCTGGCCATGTGCGCGCCCTAGACAATTTCCTATGCCGCTGATATACGGCGGTTTCCTGCAATTTTGCAACTTTATTAGAGAGGTGGTGACTACACCATGCAGGTAATGGTTCGTGATAACAACGTTGATCAGGCGCTTCGTGCCCTGAAAAAGAAACTTCAGCGTGAAGGCGTTTTTCGTGAAATGAAGCTTAAGCAACATTTTGAAAAGCCCTCCGTCAAGAAAGCCCGTGAAAAGGCCGAAGCCGTGCGGCGTTCGCGCAAATTAGCGCGGAAAAAACTGCAACGCGAAGGGATGCTCT
>JALSGU010000388.1 GCA_026982575.1 Paracoccaceae bacterium
CCTGAAAACCGTGCGGTGATTGATAATTTGATCGCGGTAAAAGCGGCTGACCTGCCGGCACGGTTTTTGTTTGGCAATCATGATAATTATATCAACCTGTTTCTGGACAACCCGACCAGCATGCACGGGCGCATGTTGCATTGGCTTGACCCGCGCATGGGCGGCGAAAAAACGCTGGAATCATACGGTGTGCCGAACGCAGTTGAACAAACCGCCGAGGTTTCGCGGGACTTGTTTGCCGCGGCCATCCCCGATGCGCACCGGCTTTTCCTAAATAAATGCGAGCTTTCAATTCATATTGGCGGTTATTTCTTTGCCCATGCAGGCGTGCATCCCGATGTGGCTCTGAAAGATCAAAAATTTGATGATCTGATCTGGATACGAGAACCGTTCCTATCCCATGACGAGGGTTTTGGCGCGATTGTCGTGCATGGCCATACGCCGGTTAAAACGGTTGAAAACCACGGTAACCGGATTGCGGTTGATACAGGCGCGGTTTTTGGCCGCAAGCTGTCTTGCGTTATTCTGGAAGATGACGGGCAATGGTTGCTAGAGGCAGCGGGGCGCGTTGATTGCCCCGTAATGTCCTGATCCTAGTTATAATTCTGGCCGATATCGTCTTCGCGTATGATGGTTTCTTCAATGCCTGGCAGCGCTCCGAATCTTCGCATTTGCCGCCCGGGCAAAAAGGTTTTGCCAATACTGGCAAACATGTCAAAATCGCTTAAGATATTTGTGGTTGCGATGGAACAGGTCAGCTTTGGCACGGCACCTTCGGCCTGCGCGCGCGCAATCAGCGCATCAGCCAGTTCACGGCTGATTTCCAGTTTCTGGATTTTGACATAATAGCCAAACCGCGCATGGTATGAATTGTAATAATCCACCAGCCCCGGGGTCATGCCATACATCATATCATCTGACCGCAACACACGGCTATGACGAAAAGAACCGGCCGGATCATACAAAACCTGCTGGGAACCATTGATCAGCAAAGCCGAATGTTCACCGCCCCCGCTTTTGTCGTTGACCATGGTAATCAGCGAGACAAAAGGCGCAGCTTCGGTAACCACCCGCATGGAAGCAATTTCTTCGGCGGGATAAGTGCTATTATTGACACAGGCGCCCAAAAACAGGCTTGCACCAAGGCTGAATGCTATGAAAAGTCTTTTGAACATGGGGTTGCTCCGAAAATTTTCTGAAGTCTAGCAAGTTTCATCAAATCAACAACAAAAAGGCGGGTCAAAAAGACACCCGCCGATCACGTTTTTGTTTGCTTACCGTTTCAGGAATTAAAAACAGCCAAAAACACCAAAATAGCAATAGAAATACCTGTCAGCCATTTAGCGCCGGTCAAAAACCCCGCATAGGTCTTTTCCTGTTCTTCTATATCCATTTCACCATGCTTATAATCGCTCATTTTAGTCCCCTGAATTATGTTTCCAATGCTTTTGCCAGAAAAATACCAATAAGAAAAGAATATTGTCACCCTGCGCGAAAAACACGCAGGGTTGGTTTTGGTCATCTTGCAGCCCGGCCAGCACCGCATCAAAGGCAAATCCTTCTCGTATGTATTATTCATTTTCTTAAGTTTACTGAAATGGCACGGAATTTTTAACACCCCGATGCTTGTCATGCGGCCCTGATTAAATGCTGTATAACCCCCTGCATTCCACTCGGAGCCGAATGCAAGCATCCCGCTTGATTGTTACGCCCATGTTCTCCCGTCAACACTCTAGAGTGCTGCA
>JALSGU010000389.1 GCA_026982575.1 Paracoccaceae bacterium
AGAGTGCTGCAGTAGTTATTTTTGGATGAATCAATGGGACCCGACCCTAAGCAATGCTGGCGCCGCACTGCGAGAGCGCTCCCGCCCTTCGGTTGGGCCGGACCTCGCTTTGCTCGGTTTTGGGTCAGCTTTCGTTGCGCACCAGTTTTGCAAAACGGTCATAAATTGGTTCGGCAGCGGCGATGACAAATCCGGTTTCCACCGGATTATCGTCTTTGTCAAACCCTTCAACCAAACCGCCGGATTCCTTAATCAGCAACACACCGGCGGCAATATCCCATGCGTTCAAATCACCTTCCCAAAAGCCGTCAAGCCGACCTGCCGCCACATATGCCATATCAAGCGCGGCTGCACCCCAGCGGCGCACACCTGCTGTTTGGGGTAAAATGCGCGCCAAGGCCTGCAAGGTTTCGGGCAATTCGGGGCGACCGGCAAAAGGCAATCCGGTGGCAAAAATAGTCTCGATCATTTCAGTGCGCCCCGATACACGCAAACGGCGGTCGTTCAGCCATGCACCCTGGCCTTTTTCGGCTGTAAACATTTCATCTTTGATCGGGTCATAAATTACCGCCGCGACAATTTCACCTTTTTGTTCCAGCGCGATGGATACCGCCCAATGGGGCAGGCCGTGCAGAAAATTTGTGGTGCCATCCAGCGGGTCCACGATCCAGCGACGGGTTGGATCACTGCCTTTGGTTTCGGGGAATTCCTCACCCAGAAACCCGTAATTCGGGCGGGTTTCGGTTAGAATTTCACGGATGGTTTCTTCGGCCATTTTATCGGCTTTGGATACAAAATCACCGGGACCTTTGGCAGAAACTTGCAAATGTTCCACCTCGTTGAAATCCCGGATTAGTTTTCGCCCGGCGATACGCGCGGCTTTGATCATCAGGTTAAGATTTGCAGAGGCTTGGGACATGACATCGGACCTTAAAGTAAGAATATCCGCCCCTATAGGCGGTTTTAATCGCTAAGGCCAGAGGCCCAGAAAAATATTCGCTTTGGTGGCAAGGCTGATATTTTTCTGAATTCCGGCAATATTATAGCTGGGGCGGGCTTTCATTCTGTCAAACCATTCAGCCGGTATTGTCACATATCAGATCAGCCCCCGCCAGCTGCGGTGGCTGAAGTTGCGCTTTGCGATCCCTGGTCCGAACTTTAGCACTCGTCTGTAAGCCGTGGCTGCATCAACTCAGGCGCCGCGTTCAGATAACATATCGCGAGCATCCAGATAAGAAAGCGCATAGC
>JALSGU010000390.1 GCA_026982575.1 Paracoccaceae bacterium
CCCCTTCATCTGACATACGCCGCAGAAGAATGGAAAAATGATGAAAAATATCCTGACAACTGCGGCCCTTTTGACCCTTGCGGGGGCCAGTTGGGCGCAAACAAACACCCTTACCGTTTACACCTATGACAGTTTTGTCACCGATTGGGGGCCTGGCCCCGCCATCAAGGTCGCGTTTGAAGAAACCTGCGGCTGCACCCTGAATTTTGTTGCTGCTGGCGATGGTGCCGCCCTGCTTGCGCGGGTCTGGCTGGAGGGCGAGCGTTCAGATGCCGACATCGTGCTGGGCCTTGATAACAGCCTGATCGAACCGGCCCGCGAAACGGGGTTATTTGCGACGCATCACGGCATTCCAAACGGGCTAAACCTGCCGGTGCCATGGCAGGACGATGTTTTTGTGCCTTATGACTGGGGCTATCTGGCGTTTATCTATGATAATACCAGCGGCATTGACGTGCCGGTAAATTTTGTAGAACTGGCCGCGTCCGACCTAAGCATTGTCATTCAGGATCCGCGCTCCTCAACCCCCGGTCTTGGGCTGATGTTCTGGGTCAAGGCGGCATATGGCGATAATGCCGGTGAAATCTGGCAGGGGCTTTCCGACAATATCGTAACAGTCACCAAAGGCTGGTCCGAGGCATACGGCATGTTTCTGGCAGGTGAGGCGGATATGGTGCTTTCCTATACCACCTCGCCTGCATACCACCTGATTGCCGAAAATGACCCTTCAAAATCCGCTGCCGAATTTTCCGAAGGGCATTTTATGCAGATCGAGGTCGCGGCCAAGCTAAAAAGCACCGATCAACCGGAACTGGCCGATATGTTTCTGGAATTCATCGGGTCTGATGCATTTCAAACCATCATTCCCGAAACCAACTGGATGTATCCGGCATATTCCACCCCCCTGCCAAAGGGTTTTGAAGGTTTGATCCAGCCCCAACCCATATCGCTGCCTGCCCTGACAGTTGAATTCCGCAAAGCGGCGATGGACGAATGGCTAACAGCGCTCAGCCAATAAACAAGGGGCTTGC
>JALSGU010000391.1 GCA_026982575.1 Paracoccaceae bacterium
GTTCGCCCAGCAAATCATTGATCACGCGGGTTGGACCGCGCAGTTTCAGGCCTTCCATGTCGTCAACGGTTTCAATGGCGTCGCCTTTTACATGGATCACCCCCGGCCCATGCACCCATGCGCCCAGGATATGCACACCACCAAAATCCGTTTCGGCCATATCGGATTCATACATCTGCCAATAGGCCCGCGAGGTGGCCTCGGCATTGGTCATCATGAAGGGCAGCTCGAATACCTCAACCCGCGGAAAACGCCCGGGGGTATAGCCCGGCAAAGTCCATGCGATATCAACCACGCCATCAATGACCTGATCCATCAATTGCGGCGGCGAACCGCCCAGCGCCATGGCCGAATAAACTTCGACCTTGATGCGGCCGTCTGATGCCGCGCCGATGGTTTCGGCCCAAGGGATAAGGATTTGCGCCGGAACCGTGGCTTGCGGTGGTAAAAACTGGTGCATGCGAAGGGTGATTTCCTGCGCCGAAACCGCCATGCCGGAAACCATTAGCCCCGCCAAAAGCCCGGCCTTCAAAAATGTGCGTTTCTTCATTTTATGTGTCTCCTGATTTCCCCTGGGGCTGTTATAATGAATCTATAATCATTTACCCGCCATGATCATTATTTATTTTTCCGGTTTTGGCAATTGCAAGGTTTGACACGGCAATTATTTGTTGTAGGAGAACCGTGTTTCCGATAGGAAACTTTTGCGTAGACCAGTGTATACCGTTGCTCGAATCAGCAACTTTGTTGCAGAGTTATTTCTGAATGGATGAGGATGGCCAATGACCGATAATTCCAATGCCCCCCGCAAGACCCCGCTATATGATTTGCATGTCGAATTAGGCGGTAAAATGGTTGATTTTGCCGGCTGGATGATGCCGGTGAATTACGCGGCCGGTGTGGCCGCTGAACATAAGCAAGTGCGCGAAAAAGCAGGCTTGTTTGATGTATCGCATATGGGGCAGGTTGAATTGCACGGCGATGATATTGCTGCCAAACTGGAAACCCTTTGCCCGTCATCCTTTGG
>JALSGU010000392.1 GCA_026982575.1 Paracoccaceae bacterium
CCAAAATAACGGAGAATAAAATGCTTAAAGACCAGGACCGGATCTTTACCAATCTATACGGCATGCATGACCGCTCGTTAAAGGGCGCGCAATCGCGTGGCCATTGGAGCGGCACAGCAGGCTTTATAAAGGAAGGCCGCGATTGGGTTGTTGAGCAGGTCAAAGGCTCGGGCCTGCGCGGGCGCGGCGGTGCGGGGTTTCCGACCGGATTGAAATGGTCGTTTATGCCCAAGGAATCTGACGGTCGCCCCAGTTATCTTGTGGTCAATGCCGACGAATCCGAACCCGGAACCTGCAAAGACCGTGAGATCATGCGCCATGACCCCCACACCCTGATCGAGGGCTGTTTGATTGCCGGTTTTGGCATGGGTGCGCATACGGGCTATATCTATATTCGCGGCGAATTTATCCGCGAGCGCGAGGCGCTGCAAAACGCCATTGACGAATGTTATGATGCGGGGCTGCTGGGTAAAAACGCCGCCAAATCGGGTTGGGATTTTGATCTGTATCTGGTGCATGGCGCCGGTGCGTATATTTGCGGCGAAGAAACCGCATTGCTGGAAAGCCTTGAGGGGCGCAAGGGAATGCCGCGCATGAAACCGCCTTTTCCGGCGGGTGTGGGCCTTTATGGTTGCCCGACCACGGTTAACAATGTTGAATCAATCGCTGTGGTGCCCACCATTTTGCGCCGTGGCGCGGATTGGTTTGCCGGTATTGGCCGTGCAAATAACGCTGGCACAAAATTGTTTGGCATTTCCGGCCATGTGGTAAACCCTTGTGTGGTTGAAGAAGCCATGTCGATACCGCTGCGCGAATTGCTTGATAGGCATTGCGGCGGGGTGCGCGGTGGTTGGAAGAACCTTAAGGCGGTTATTCCGGGTGGTTCATCTGTGCCGCTATTGCCCGCCGATATATGTAATGACGCGATCATGGATTTTGACTGGCTGCGCGAGCAACGATCCGGTCTGGGCACAGCAGCGGTGATTGTAATGGATCAAAGCACGGACGTTATCAAAGCCATCTG
>JALSGU010000393.1 GCA_026982575.1 Paracoccaceae bacterium
AAGGCCAAACAGAAAGCTTTGCCCACGACGCCAACGGCAACCGGACAAGCCACACCGACTTCAACGGCACCACCACCACCTTTGAATACGACAGCAACAACCGCCAGACCCGCAAAGTCTACGCCGACCTCAGTGAAGACACCTACCGCTACGACGCCAACGGCAACCGCACCTCCGCAACCAGCGCCCATGGCACCACCACCTGGACCTACGACAGCCGAAACCGCCTGACGCAAGAAAACAACCCCGACGGCACCACGCTAGACTACCGCTACGACAACGCAGGCAACCGGACAAGTGTCACCACCACCCAGCCGACCACACCCAGCGCCACCACCGAGACAACCCAATACGGATTTGATAACCTCAACCGCGTGAACACCGTCACCGACACCGCAAACCAAACCACCACCTACGGCTATGACGCCGTCGGCAACCGCGCCAGAGTCAGTTACCCCAACGGCAACACCACACGCTACGCCTACGACACCCTCAACCGCCTCACCCGGGTACAGACCAAAGACAGCACCGACACCGTCATTAGTCAGTTTGACTACACCCTGGGATTAACCGGCAGAAGAGAGCAAATCATCGACCTCAGTGGTGCAACCACCACCTACAGCTACGACGACCTGTACCGCCTGCTGAGCGAAGACATCAGCGGCCACCCCGTCCTTGGTACTGTCGCCAACGACTACCAATACGACCCCGTGGGCAACCGCACCTACGCCACCGAAGCAGGAGTAAGCACCGCATACAGCTACGACAAAAACGACCGCCTGCTCACCGCCGGAGGCGAAACCTACACCTACGACAACAACGGCAACACCCTGACCAAAACTATCGGTGCCACCGTCACCACCCACACCTACGACCACAACAACCGCCTCATCCAGAGGGTGAAAACCGAAGCCGGAACAGAAACCGACAACGTGCAATACCAATACGACATCGACGGCATCCGAACCGCGAAGAATGATGATGGCGTAACAACAAACTACATCGTCGACAAAAACCGCGACTA
>JALSGU010000394.1 GCA_026982575.1 Paracoccaceae bacterium
CGGTCGTGGGCCCGGCGGATCCGGCCAACGTCATCCCCGACGTGGCAGCCACCGATGGCGAGACCATCACACCCATCAACGCCGGCGACTACATCGTCGATCCGGAGGGCGATACCCTGACGTGGACGGCCACCGGCCTGCCCGCAGGCCTGTCCATCGACCCGGCCACTGGCGTCATCTCCGGCCAGCTCGACCCGGCGGCCTCGCAGGGCGGCAGCGATCCGGTGAATGCGCCGGGTGTGTATGAGGTGGTCATCACCGCCACCGACCCGGCCACCGGCAAGGCGGTGAGCACCACGCTGACCATCACCGCCACCAACGCCGCGCCGCAGGCGCAGGATGACGCCGCCACCACCGACGAGGACACCGCCATCAGCGGCCACAACGTGCTCGCCAACGACACCGACGGCAGCCCGGACACCGATCTACTCACCGTCTCCGCCGTCAATGGCGATGCCGCCAGCGTCGGTCAGCCGATCAACCTGCCGCACGGCACCCTGACGCTGAACGCCGACGGCACCTGGGAGTTCGTGCCCAACGCCGCCGCTGGCGCGCTGGACGATGGCGAAACCGTTACCGACACCATCACCTACGAGGTGAGCGACGGGCAGGGCGGCACCGCCACCGCCACGCTGGCCATCACCATCACCGGCTCCGACGACGGCCCGGTGGTCATCGACCCGACCGACCCGACCACCGACCCGCGCGTGCCCACCAACCCCAACCCGGTCGTGGGCCCGGCGGATCCGGCCAACGTCATCCCCGACGTGGCAGCCACCGATGGCGAGACCATCACACCCATCAACGCCGGCGACTACATCGTCGATCCGGAGGGCGATACCCTGACGTGGACGGCCACCGGCCTGCCCGCAGGCCTGTCCATCGACCCGGCCACTGGCGTCATCTCCGGCCAGCTCGACCCGGCGGCCTCGCAGGGCGGCAGCGATCCGGTGAATGCGCCGGGTGTGTATGAGGTGGTCATCACCGCCACCGACCCGGCCACCGGCAAGGCGGTGAGCACCA
>JALSGU010000395.1 GCA_026982575.1 Paracoccaceae bacterium
AGCCTGATTACAGGGTTGCTTTTTGCGTGGCGCCCGCTTTCCACCCAACCGGCCCGCATCCTGCGCAACCGCGGCTAGGCCGTAGACCTATAAACTGAATTATGATTCAATGCATAAAACAGGGAGGTTTTCATTTCTGGAACACTTTGATTAACGAAAGAATAATTCAATAAAATCAAGCCATTACTCCCTAACAAGCCACGCGGCACGCCCAGAGCTGATGACCGGAAAGTCTTATCCAGTATCATTTTTTGCCTGCAACGTGGCTATCGCTGGTCAGATGTTCCGTCCGAATACGGCCCGGCCAAGGCGCTTTATAATCGCTATAAACGTTGGTCCGGGGCCGGCGTTTTTGAGCGGATTTTCAATGCTTTGGCGCAAGAAGACGCCGATTTCCAGGCGCTTATGCTGGATGAACCCCATGTAAAAACCCATAGAATTGCTGCGGACTGGGTCAAAAAAACACCGGCGACGGGCGGGCAATCTAGTTCACAAAAGGCGGATTGAATTCCAAATTGTATCTGGTTTGCCACAGCCGCAGCGGCCCCGTTCGCATCACGGTTTCTGCTGCAATGAAGCAGATATATCGCATGCAAAACAATAACTTGAGCCAATTACCAGCAAAGGTGCGACGGTCATTGCCGACCGGGGATATGATGCAGATCACCTGCGGAACTGGCTGCAAAAATACAAGATCAAGGCCTGCATTCCGCCACGCAAAAATCGTAAAACTTTATGGTGCCGGAATCAAAATGCATCGGGCTTGGCGCTGCGGGCCATGTGGTCCAGCACCGCGTTTACGAATTTGGCTTCTTTGCCCTCGGGGAAAAACGCCTTGGCGACATCGACAAATTCCGAAATTGTTACCTTTGCTGGGGTATCCTGGGTGGTTAGCTCAGCCCCTGCTGCGCGAAACAGGGCGCGCAGGGTCGGGTCTATGCGGTCAATCGGCCATTTGGCCACCAGCGCCTTGTCGGTCAGCTGGTCGATTTCCGACTGGTTTGTTACGGCGTTTTTGG
>JALSGU010000396.1 GCA_026982575.1 Paracoccaceae bacterium
GAAACCCCTGCTTCAACGGCGCGGTTAATCACCCCGTCCAGATCATCGGCGAATTGGGGGAAATCAAGGTGGCAATGGCTGTCTACTATTTGTGGTTCGGGCATTTGGTTTTCCGGAAAACTTAGCGCAGGGCGCGGCGCGCTGCGGATTCTATTTTCAAAAAGGTATCAAGGATCACTTGCGCGGGGTCAAGGTTTACCGCAACCGCATGGGCAATTCGCGCGGTTAGCTGTTGTTGCAATTCAGCCCATATACGGGATTGTTGTTCTGAATTGCACAGTTTTTGAAACACTTCGGATTCTTGCGGGGTGGCGGCATTCATTTCTGCCTTGGCACCAAACCGCGCCATGCGCACCAGCGCCAGCTCGATCAGGGTGATCACATTGGCGTAAAACTCACCATTGCCCCGCGCGGCGCAGCTATTGCCAAGGGCGGTCAGGGCAGGGCGGGGCAGGTTGGGGGATTTTGCCAGAATGCTGATGATATTCTGGTATGTTTCAAGACCATTCCCCGAGATCAGCCGGATAGCATCACCGGGGGATCCGATGGATAGCTCAGCCAAGGCTTGCGGGTTTTGGGCCTCGAAACCGGTCTGTTCCAGCACCTGCAACAGATCATCCGCATTCAGGGTGCCGCAGCGCAGCATCCGGCAACGCGAACGAATGGTAGGTAATAATTTTGCGGGCTGGTGGCTGACCAGTAAAATAATGGCTTTTTCGGGCGGTTCTTCCAGAATTTTCAGCAAAGCATTGGCGGCGGCACTGTTCAGTTCCTCAGCGGCATCGACAATTGCCACCCGCCAGCCGCCATCGGTGGCGGACATCGTGAAAAAGCTTTTCAATTTACGGACTTCATCCACGGTAATCACTGTTTTTAGCCGCTTTTTCTTTTCATCCCAACCGCGCCGGCAAATATAAACCCCGGGTTCGGCAAGCGCATTTATGCGCCGCGTTACCGGATGATCATCAGGCGCGGCAAGGCTTTCGGGTGGGCCAAACATGCCATTCGGTTGCGT
>JALSGU010000397.1 GCA_026982575.1 Paracoccaceae bacterium
GATAAATCATTGCTGCCAAACCTTGCCAATATGGATGCGGATCTGATGATGGGCGCGCAGACTTATGATGCCGGTAATGAACACGCGGTGATCTATATGTGGGGCACCACCGGCATTGGTTATAATGCGGGCATGATTGCTGAGCGTCTGGGCGAGGATTACGAGGTCAACAGCTGGGATCTGGTGTTCAACCCCGAAATCGCCGCCAAACTGGCTGATTGCGGCATATCCTTTCTGGATGCCCCAACCGAAATGCTGCCAGCGGCGATGAATTATCTGGGGCTTGACCCGCGTTCAACCGAAAAAGCCGATTTCGAGGCCGGAGCTGCCTTGCTGGAATCCGTGCGCGACAATATCCGATATTTCCATTCCTCGCAATATATCAATGACTTGGCCAATGGTGACACCTGTGTTGCCGTGGGCTGGTCTGGTGATGTATTTCAGGCCCAAGCCCGCGCCGCCGAGGCTGAAAACGGTGTTGAAATCGCTTATGTGATCCCTGACGAGGGCGCGCTGCAATGGTTTGACATGATGGCAATTCCCGCCGATGCACCAAATGTGGCCAATGCCCATGCCTTTATCAATTTTGTCATGGATGCCCAGATTACTGCCGATATTACCAATTATGTCTGGTATGCCAATGCCAATGCCGCGTCTATGCCGCTGGTTGATCCTGACATTACCGGTGATCCGGGCATTTTCCCGACCGAAGCCGCCAGCGAAGGCCTGTGGGGCGCAAAGGTGTATGATGCCCGCACCGATCGCACAGTGACGCGGCTGTGGACACGGGTTAAAACCGGTCAATAAACCGCATCGGGGGCGTGGTTTGCGCCCCCGTTTTGCACCAAAGGGGGCCATATGAACCATCCGGTTATTGCGGCTGAGGCAAAGCCATGGCGCAACAAGGCTGAAAAACCGTTTGTGCGCATTGCCAATATCACCAAAAAATTCGGCGATATGACGGCGGTTGATGATGTGTCGCTTGATATTTACAAAGGTGAGCTGTTTTGC